>CALVKE010000021.1 GCA_944332535.1 uncultured Bacilli bacterium | reverse complement strand
ATGTAAAAATCAAGGGTTTTATAAACTCACTTGTCGTTCGCCCTTGATTTTTACATTTTATTGTACTATATTCAAACTTATTTCAGCTTTTTGCCATAAAACGGAATTCCAAATAAAAATTAACGATACCACAATTTTTCACAATTTTTTCATATATTTTTATGTTATTCTGTGTTATAATCTTACTGTAGCAAAAAGGAAAGTGAAAAAATGCAAAAAATATTTAAGACAATTCAAGAACAAGTAGAAATTTTGAAATTTAAAGGAATGACTATTCCCAATGAAGAGTACGCAGAAAAAATTCTTCTTCGTGAAAATTATTTCTTTCTAAGTGGGTACCGTCATCCTTTTATAGATCCTACAACAGGAAAATTTCTTCCTGGAACTACGTTTGAAGAAGTATATAGTCTCTTCTTATTTGATCGATCTTTTCGAAATATTATTTTTAAAAACTTACTAATTGTAGAAAATAATTTGAAATCCATTATTTCTTATCAATTATCTAAGAAGTATGGATATAAAGAAGCGGATTATTTAAAACCAAATAATTTTACAAAAGACCCAGTTCGTGTAAAACAAGTAAATGATGTTTTGAGAAAGATGAAACGGCAAATTCGAGTAAATGCCAATCAACATACCGCGACCTTCCATTATCGAAATAATTATGGTTATATCCCTCTGTGGATTATGGTAAAAGTATTATCTTTTGGAATAGTAGGAGAGTTATATACCATATTAAAAAAGGAAGATCAATTAACGATTGCCGAAATTTTTGGAGTGGAAGCAGAAGTATTAGAGGATTATTTACCAATTCTTGCAAACTATCGTAATCTTTGCGCCCATGAAGAGATTGTATATGAAAATAGAACGCAAAAAGAGATTCCGGATACGGTTTATCATGCATTGTTAAAAATTGAAAAGAACGAAGATGGATATACCAAGGGAAAAAATGATATTTTTGCATTGATCATTATTTTGCGAGAATTATTAGGACAAGACGATGTCAATAATATGATGATTGAAGTGGATAGAGCACTAGAAAATCTAGAGTATAATTTACATACTCTTCCAATTCAAACAATCTTGGATAGAATGGGATTTCCAAAGAATTATATGGAAATCAAAAATATTAATAAGAAGGTGGAAAAATGAGAGAAAAACTAATTAATTTGATTGCCTTAGCACTAGTATTTGTATTAGGAGGAACGTTTACTTACTACGTAGTGTTAGACGGAGGAAAAACAACGGTTATTACGCAAAATGCTCCATCATCCACGACGGGAGTTATTCAATGTAGTAATGATATTACAATTGATGAGACAGGAATTTCAGCAGCCGTTGGAAAAATCTATGATGCCACAATTACTATTCAAAATTATCAAGGAAACAAACTTTATTCTAGCGGAAGTGGATTCATTTACAAAAAAGATGACAATTATGGTTATATTATGACAAATCATCATGTTATTGAAGATGCATCTAGAATTGTAATTACGCTATCTAACGATCAACAGATCGAAGGAGAGGTATTAGGAAGCGATCCTTACTTAGATTTAGCCGTAGTAAGAATCGATGCAGAATATGTAACACAAGTGGCAACAATTGGAAATAGTGAAGACTCTAATTTAGGGGATACTGTTTTCACTGTAGGAACACCAGTTGGATATGAATACCGTGGAACAGTAACTAGAGGAACGTTATCTGGAAAAAATAGAATGGTATCTGTAAGTGTAACAGCAAGTGAAGACTGGATTATGAAAGTACTTCAAATCGATGCTGCAATTAACCCAGGAAACAGTGGAGGACCATTGTTAAATGTAAATGGAGAAGTAATTGGAATCAATTCTTTAAAATTAGTAGAGGATGAGATTGAAGGAATGGGATTTGCAATTCCAATTGAATATGCGATGAATTATGTGGACGACTTAGAGCAAGGAAAAGAAATTGAAAGACCTTTAATCGGAATTACCATGATGAATGCTACAGAGACTTACCAATTATTTAGACAAGGAATTCAATTAGATCCTTCCATTGAAAGTGGAGTAGTAGTTATTTCTACAGAAAAGGGAAGTGGAGCAGCAGAAGCCGGACTTAAAAAAGGCGATGTTATTTTGAAAGTAGGAGATGTTGAAGTAAGTAATGCTGCTTATTTAAAATACGAATTATATCAATACCAACCAGGAGATGTAGTAGAATTTACTTACTTGAGAGATAATAAAACATATACAACGAAGGTTACTCTAGGAAAAGCAGAAAATTAAGAAAAAGACTCGCAAAAGATAAAGCGAGTCCTTTTTTAATATAAATTGCTCAAATGAAAAAGTAAATTCCACTTTGAAAAGGTAAATTCCATTATTTTGAAAAAAAGTAAGATAAAAAAAACAAAAAAAGGTGGATTTTTACTTTTTTTTAGTATAAAATACTAGTGAAAGCACCAAAATCATTAAATTTAAAGCATAACGAAAAGAGGTCGAATGATTAAAATTTTTTTTGAATTTTAAAATTCCACCCCCCTGTGTTGAAAAATAAGAGATGGTGCTTATCCTGTGTTAGTTAACTTATTTTTTTAATAATTTAGTAGATAAGTTAACTTTATTAGGTTCAATGTCTTGAATACCTAATTTATCTATGGTGTCCTTACCATAGATAGTACTGAATATAGAGTATGGTGACTCATTATTCAGTTTTTTTCTTTTATAAGAATTAATATGAGACATCATTAAATTAATATCTTCCTGTGTCAAATGATCAAAAGAAGTCCCTTTCGGAAGAACTCTTCTAAGTAATTCATGATTCACTTCACAGGATCCCTTTTCAAAAGGACTAGAAGGATTACAATAAAAAATCTGTGTTCTTTTCTCGCCTGTGTTAAGATCAAACTCAATTTCTAGAGGGTTGGAAAACTCAGGACCATTATCTGTTAAAATCAAAACAAACATTTCTTTAAATTTATCGATTCCAAGAAGCTTTTGTAAATAACGAAAAATATCAATTACCGATTGGGCATCATTATGATCTCTAAGAAAGGCTAGCATAAAAGAGCAGGTTACAAAATGAATAGTGAGTAAAACTTTCCCGCCTTTGATACCTTCTACAGTATCCATTTGAACAATAGGAGTATCTGGATTATCGTGCATATATTTCAAAAAATCTTCATAAGTTCGTCCTATTAAACAGTTTTTATCTACTTTATAAACTGTTATTTCTTTTTTTCTCTGTCGAAAGCGAACTTTTCTAGGTAGATCAATGTTTCTGACTTGTAAAAGGCCTAGATCAATTAGTTTGTAAATTGTTTTATCACTGTACATAATCTTGTTTTTATTATTGATTAAGGCATGATGAATGGATTGACCTTGTTCTTTAATAAGAGGAACTAAAATAGAGTTCAAATATTCAATTTCTGATTGATCAATGAGAAGACCTTGTCTTGCTTCTGTTAGAACATCAAGATATTCTCGAAAAGCAAAATCTGCTTCATAGAAATGTTTTGTTAATGTGCAAGTTGTTCTGTTTTTGCAACCATTACATACGTACGGAGGTTTTGTTAAGAGGGAACATTTTTCTTCTTTGAATTCAGAACAGTTCATAAGATTACAATTTTTTCCACGATTAGGGCAAGTCTTTCTATAGATACAATTATTAAATCTTCTTCCAACTCCACCAGTATTTTTAATAATATAATGATTACGAATCTCTTTTGAAATAGTAGTGCAATCTTTATCCAAAATACGACCAATATATTTAAAGGATTGAGATAGATATAAATTTTTTTCAATAGTTAATCTATCATCAAATGATAAATGCTTATGATTAGACATTTTAAAACTCCTTTCTTTTGATAAGCACCATCAAACATATTATAATTGTTTGAAAGATTAAATTCCACTGTTGTCTTTTGAACAAGTAAATTCCACTTTGAAATGTTTAGGGGTGGAATTTACTTTTACAATTGAGGGAAATCATATTTATTATGTGAAATTCTCATTTTAGTGATGAAGAAAATCTATAAATGTGCTATCCTATTATTAGGAGGGTTATTTTATGTTGGAACAAACAGAAACAGAGTTAAGAGAAAAAGAAAGACAAGAGTTAATTCTTGCTCGAGAA
>CALVKE010000020.1 GCA_944332535.1 uncultured Bacilli bacterium | reverse complement strand
ATGGTCATTCTAGCGTGATTAAAAAAGACATTTTGAAATAAATAGAATAAAGTATAACTACCACTTAACCAATTATCCGATGGATTTTTAGCATCTCGAAAACCCTGTGCTACTCGATATCCACTTTCCAGACAATTGTTCATATTTTTTAAGAAATCAGGATGAACCACATTATCAGCATCGAAAATGATATAAGCATCAATTTCCTCTTCTTTTGCTAATCTATCAAAGGCGTAACTTAGTACGTCTCCCTTTGTTTTCGTTTTTACATCACAAGATAAAATAGAAGCACCATGATGTCGTGCTACCTCTTCTGTGTGATCGGAACAATTGTTAGGAATGGCATAAATAGTGTAAAGTTCACTCGGATAATTTTGGTTCTTTAAACTGTCAATCAAATTTCCAATAACAGCCTCTTCATTGCGGGCAGGAATCAAGATAGCAAAATGATTCTTTGCATCAACTTGCTTAAATTTTACCTTATTCTTTCGAATCACACCAATCCAACCAGAAATAAAAAAGTATAATCCATAAAATAAGGTTACTATAAAAATAGCATAATATAAAACAATAAACACTATTCTTTCACTCCTTTGTACTACTAAAACTAATACAATTATACTCTTGAGACTATGGAAAGTCAACCTATTCACGCCTTTTTCCAAAGGTCAAAACAATACAATGTAAAGCAAAGTAGTTAAAATTCTACTATTAGTATCATCCTTTTCTTCCATTCTATTCCATTTCTTACTTTTCAATAAAAATTTTACGCGTCACAAAATTGTAAACCATCACAATAAAAGTAGCAATTACTTTACACAACATATAGTAAATATGAAAGATTTCTACTCCCAAATACATGACGATCTGATTAACGCCAAGACCAATGACACTGAGAAAAGCAAAGAAAAGAACGTCTTTAACAGTTTGTTTTTTAGAAACGTCAAATACCCAAAAAATACTTAATAAATAATTGAAAATGAGTGAGACAAGGAACGAGATAACCGAAGAAATTAACACATAAACACCTAAAAATTCAGTTAACACGTAAAGAAGAGACGCATCGATTAAAAAGGCCGTTCCTCCCACTACTCCGAACTTTAACACTTGCATCATTAATTTATTTTTTTTAATGGATTGTAACACTTTATCACCACACTACTATTTTAATCATAACAAAAGGATTGGATTTTGACAAGAGATTAATCATTATTCTTTTGTTGTTGAAAAAGAAAGAAGGCACCAATTAAAAATGGCATTGCAAAAACATAAGGCATAGCATACCGGAAATAGGTGTTAGCCGGAGAGGCAACACAGGTTAGAACCAATACAAAAGCAGGAAGGAAAAGCGTGAGGGCACGATACTTTTTAAAATGAATCAATATAGCTGCCATGGTAAAAAGAAGCCAGACAGAAATAGCAATATTTGAAATAAGACCAACAACAGGAATAGATGGAAAACCAACTGCAAAACCAGAAAGAACCGAACGAAGACCATTAAGTCCATTATAATGATAGTCAAAGCCGTCCTTTAAAATACGTTTATCAAATTTATAATATACATACCAATTTTGCTTCTCTGGATAAAAGTACCCGTAAGTATTAGCAATAGTCGCATCAATATAGGTTACTGGGTGACGGAAGAAACAGTCAAACCAAACACCAAAATAATCCATTAATTCTTCCTTCGTTGTATACTTATTGTATTTGTTTTTGACAGGATCCGCAAGTTCTGGATTATATCTTGAGGCCAAATCATCATATCCTAATACAACATCAATCGCCTCTTTCTCGGAAGAAGATAAATCCTCTTCATGATATTTTACATAACGTGCCGTCTGCTGAAAAGGAATCGATAACACTTCTCGAATACTACCAGGAGTAATTTTAAAGTAAGGAAGTAACACTTTGCTATAGCAAGCAGATAATCCCAAGGTCACTAAAAATACCAATAAAAGTGGTTTCCACTTTTCTTTTATTAAGAAAATAAGAAAAGGGAAAGAAAGAATTACCATATAAAGTCCATTGTTACGGAATAAAATGACCAGAAGCATTAATACAATCATCGCGATATAATGTTTTGCCGAAAAATTTTGGCATCGCTTTGATAAAATAGCGTGGGTCATAATAAGATAAAGAATAACAAAGGCCGTAAAAAGAACATCTTTCACCCCGGAAATAGCATAAAGTGGGAACATTGGTACAAGTGCGTAAATCAAAAGCATCAAAAACAAATACCGATCTGGAACATTTCTCTTTTTAAGGTAGGAAATCGTAAAGGATAGTACACTAGCAAGTACACAAATTTGTATAATACTATAAATAAAAAGTCCAAGATTGTCGCTTCCAAGTTCGTGTCCAATCTTTAAACATCCTCCTAATAAAACTGTATGAGCAACGGGATGATGATTGGTTAAAACGACATTTTCATCGAGTAAAACGGCATAGTCCGCATATTTTGTACGAATACCAAAAAATTGTTTAATTTGGTAACTTGGATCCGGAGATAAAATAATGGGATAAAAAGCAATAATATAAGGAAGCCAACAAAGAACAATCAACAAAAAACTACGACGAAATGGATGTTTACTAAAAAACTTATTCCAGATACGAATGGATTTTGTCTGACGAAAAAAACGATTAGACGAACAAAAGCGAAAAACAATAGACAACAAATAAGAGAAAAGATAGAAATACCCTATTGCCATTAAAACGGACAACAAGAAAAATCCAAAGTTATCAAAAATTAAAGAAGCATCTCCTACTTTAGCATAACTGTTTCCAAATACCATAAAAAAGGAAAATAAAGCGCTTAAAAAAGAAAGACTACGACTTTTTAACAAAGACAATTTCTGTAATGTCATATAACATACAACAAGAAGAATAGCCGTAGGTAAAAGACCTAATTTAATAAGAGAATCTGTATTGGAAAGAAAAAGTTGATAAATATCAAAATCAATAGCAAGCAAAATAAGAATGCTTTGTATCCATAGTTTTCCCTTTTCCTTCATGTTATCACCTCAACAAAAATTATATCATGAAAAAAGGAAGAAACAAAGAAAAGTTTACTTCCTCATCGTTTAGTTTAAACCAAAACAAATACTTCCCTTTAAAGGATTGGTTAATGCTCGTTGGTTTAGTGTGTGCATATACTTTAACAAGCGATTATACTCTCCTGTTCCAAACGGACCATCAAAATAAAAAGCGTAATATAAAATATCAATGGCAAACCGCTCATCATAAATACTAAAACAATCCGTCATACGATAACGATCTTTAAAAATTTCATCACAATTTTCCAACACACACTCATATTTCTCGTTCTTCAAACTTTCTTGAACAGACGTGATCTTATCGAAGAATTCTACCTCTTCGTAAATTCCAGATTGATTCAACTCCTCTAAAAAAGAGACAATATATTTTCTTAATAACTCCTCTTTCAAATCAAAATAATAAGAGTTTTCATAAGTTGTCACCTCGTAAAGATCTAAATCAATCAAATCTCCCAAGAAAGAAAACATTTCAGGAGCATCCTCCCTACTTCTTAAATACACCGTAATTTCTTTCATTATTCCACCATTCATATACTTTTCCATAATACCCTCCTATTTACTATTAGTTTACAATAGTATTAACTAAATGTCAACAAAAAAAGAAGAATTAGGAAAAAATAGTATTATTACAAATAATTGCAAATTTTGATAAATTTTCTGTTATAATAAATAAAAGGAAAGATCAAAATGAAAGATATAATTACTAAAATACCAAAAATAAACTTTACCACTTCTGCACTAACCATATTTTCTCCCACTGGAGAAGTAATTTCTATTAATAAAATAGAACACTTTAATTATCATATAGAGTACTTAATGATATTATACAAAGTAAATAAAGAAGTCCGAAAAATATTATCTGGTGTAGATTTTGCCTATTACTTGAAAAATCCTTCGGAAGTAGTGAATGATTTAATTCCGCAATTTGCGTTAAATGGATATGGAATGCAAGTGAATTTAACACCTAATACGATGCAACCGACGAACTTTGTTACCAGAGAACATCTCAGAAAGTATGCAAACTACATTTTTAAAGTTAAAAGAGCAAGAAAAACCAATGGAATTTTTAGATATTGGAAAGTACAAAAAAGATGCGAAAAGTTTTGAATCGTATTTAGGAGAACAAGAAATAGGAACCAACAATTATCAATGTTTATATCAAATAATCGAAAATCAACCTACTAACACGAATCAAAAAAAAAGTTAATTTTCGATGACTTTTAACCTTACACTTCTTTTTAGAAGTGTTTTATTATGGAAAAAAAGGAACTATTATATATTTTCCAAGGCAAAGAAAAACCCCATAAACTTTTAAGTTTATGAGGATTGAATACAGTATGTTTTTAACGTTTTGAAAATTGTGGAGCACGACGAGCTTTCTTTAAACCTGGTTTCTTAAGTTCTTTCTTACGAGCGTCACGAGTAATGAATCCAGCTGCTTTTAATGGTTTACGGAAACTATTTTCACTATCTCCAGCAGTAGTCTTATCATACTCTAACAATGCACGAGTAATTCCTAAACGAATTGCTCCTGTTTGACCAGAGAATCCACCACCATGAACATCAGCTACTACATCAAAAATCTCATTTGTATTGGTAAGAACTAATGGTTGCATTAAGTCCATAACTAATGTTTCATATGGAAGATAATCTCTCACGTCTCTTCCATTTACCGTTACTTTACCAGTTCCAGATACTAAACGAACACGTGCAATACTGCTTTTTCTTTTACCAGTACCATAGTAAGTTTTCTTATTTTCTTTTGCCATCACATAAACCTCCCTATTTGATACTCATCACTTCAGGCTTTTGAGCCATATGTGGATGAGTCTCTCCTTCGTATACAAATAATTTTTTATACATTGCACGTCCTAGACGATTATGTGGAAGCATTCCTTTTACAGCACGTTCCATCATTTCTACTGGATATTTTTCTTTCATTACTTTTGCATTTCTTTCTCTAAGTCCACCTGGATACATAGAGTGATTGTAATACATCTTTTGCTCTAATTTGTTACCGGTTAAATTAACTTCTTTCGCATTGATAATAATTACATAGTCACCACAGTCAATATGTGGGGTAAAAGTAGCTTTGTGTTTTCCACGTAAGATATGAGCTGCTTTTGATGCAACTCGTCCAAGAGATTCTCCCTTGGCGTCGATCACATACCATTTTCTATCGACAGTTTCTTTCTTTTGCATAAATGTCATATATATTTCTCCTTTTTCTTGTTCTTTTTTCATCAGACTTTCCCAAGGTCCAACTAAAAAGAGTAATATATAAAATGTACCAGTTAAAATAATACTAAAAATTTAAAGGTTTGTCAACCAAAAATGAACGATTTTTAGTAGAAAATCTCTACTATAATCGCCCATTTATGAAAGTCC
>CALVKE010000019.1 GCA_944332535.1 uncultured Bacilli bacterium | reverse complement strand
GCTTGGGCTGACTTTACAGATTATGCAAATATCGATAAAGCACCTGAGGAAAGAGAACGTGGAATTACAATTAATACAGCACACGTTGAATATCAGACAGAAACTCGTCACTACGCTCACGTAGACTGTCCAGGACATGCTGACTATGTAAAAAACATGATTACTGGTGCAGCTCAAATGGACGGAGCAATTCTTGTAATTGCTGCAACAGACGGACCTATGGCACAAACTCGTGAACATATCTTACTTGCTCGTCAAGTTGGTGTACCTAAAATGGTAGTGTTCATGAACAAATGTGACATGGTAGATGATGAAGAACTATTAGAATTAGTAGAAATGGAAATCCGTGACTTATTAAGTGAATACGGATTCGATGGAGACAATACTCCAATTATTCGTGGTTCTGCATTAAAAGCTCTTGAAGGAGATCCTAAATACGAAGCTTCAATTGACGAATTAATGGATGCAGTAGATAGTTGGATCCCAACTCCAGAACGTGATAATACAAAACCTTTCTTAATGAGTATCGAGGATGTATTCACGATCACTGGACGTGGAACTGTTGTTACTGGACGTGTAGAACGTGGACAATTAAAATTGAATGACGAAGTAGAAATCGTTGGTATTAAACCTACTAAGAAAACAGTTGTTACAGGAATCGAAATGTTCCGTAAACAATTAGACTATGCAGAAGCTGGAGACAACGCTGGAGTATTACTACGTGGTATTTCTCGTGAAGAAGTAGAACGTGGTCAAGTACTTGCTAAACCAGGAAGCGTTACTCCTCATACAAAATTCACTGCAGAAGTTTACGTACTTAGCAAAGAAGAAGGTGGACGTCATACTCCATTCTTCGCAAACTATCGTCCTCAATTCTATTTCCGTACTACTGATGTAACTGGAGTTATCGAGTTACCAGAAGGTGTAGAAATGGTTATGCCAGGAGACAACGTTTCAATTACTGTTGAGTTAATTCACCCAATCGCAATTGAAAAAGGTACTAAATTCTCTATTCGTGAAGGTGGACGTACCGTTGGTGCTGGTGTAGTTAGCGAAATTCTTCAATAAAACAATAAACTGTCAATTGCAAAATTGGCAGTTTTTTCTATTATAAAAAGGGATGTCCACTGGACTCCCTTTTAGTTTTTCGTATTTTTCTTTACATTTTTCTTAAGATATAGCTGATAAGCGATCGGATTAATAATATAATTAAACTCACCGATATATTCTACTCCTACAGCGCCGTATCCAAATTTCATCTCATTTAATCCGGAATACTTATTTTTCTTTTTAAATTCCCCGACGATTGCGTTCATATTAAAGTATTGATAATTTTCTTTATTAAATTTCTGGATGAGTTCCCATTTTAAATAATAATTAGGGTTGAAAGATGAGTATTTTTTATCAAAGCCTTCAATCAATAAATCGATTTCGTTTCCCATTTTTAAAATGATTGCCCCTCCTACGACAATTCCTTCCGGATTTGTCTGAAAGAGCTTGGTAGAACGGTGAAGACTTGCTTGATCCATTCCTAAAATGCGATCGGACTCCATTTTACGATTCATAATTCTGCGAATACTTTTTCCTTTTATGCTTTTATCTTGCATTTTACGGGTTAAATATTCGTTTTCTTCCAGCACTTTTTCGTAGGATTCTTTTGATTTTTGAACATACTTATAAGGATCTATCTTCGCTAAATAAAGCTCAGCGTCCTCCCCATAAGCATCCATCAATTGTTGGTAATACTCTAGTGTACGGTAATGCTTTTTCTTAATAAATTCATAAAATTGTGGCAAGTCCTCTTTCGGTGCCTGATAAATAAGAATCCCCGATTTGTCGGCTTTTTTAATTTTATTACGGACTTGTTTTTCCAATCCTTGATACAACTTGGCATTGCTCGCATGAAGTTTTAAAACAGCATTCCATCTAGCCTTCGTATTTTCAAAAAAAAGATTGAATCCAGTATGTTGATATCCACAATCTTCTAAATTTTTTAAAATAGAATTCATTTCAGGATTATAAGAGAGAATACTTCCATCTTCTTTTCTCTCCGAACAAGGAATAGGAGGATCAATTTTTAAGAAAATAAAATGATTATGATATAAGAACTTTCGTAGCTTTTGGGTTAATTCCATCAAAAAATCTGGATCGGTATAATCGATTAAATAACCACTTGGACAATAGGCGTATCGGTAATTTAAAAATGCTTTGCGATAAAGAATGAGCGTTGCACCGACTAAAGTACCTTGATTATTTTGGAATCCCAAATAATACGATTCAAATCCATTTTGTGCCATTAGTTTTCCATAACTAGAAGTTTGGTAAATCGTACGATACTTGTGATTTTTACTGAATTGATCAAATTCTTCTTCTGTTAAATTAATAATCTTCATGTTCTCCCCTCCTTTTTACGAAGAGACCATTATATCATAAGTGGAAAAAAAATGCAAATAATATTGTCGACTTGCAGTGAGAGGAATATCATTATATAATAGAAATAGGTGGTATCAATGACGGACGAGAAAAAAAGAATCCTAAAATCCTCTCTCTATTATGGGATTGCGATTGCTATTTTGCACTTTTCCTCTTATCTCATACATATAAATATAGTAAGTTTGATGCGAGATAACCTGTTCGTGAATGGTTTGATTTCTTTTTTACTCATACGATGCTTTTTTTTGCCAGATAAGATCGATAAAAAAGTTTATTTTCCGTGGTTTTTCGTTATCATCTTGCTATTAGGATTTACGATTAACCTACCCTT
This sequence comes from uncultured Bacilli bacterium, assembly GCA_944332535.1. Classification (GTDB taxonomy): domain Bacteria; phylum Bacillota_I; class Bacilli_A; order RF39; family UBA660; genus MGBC162581. The sequence goes on along the minus strand of CALVKE010000019.1, from coordinate 8,681 downwards.
TATTCTATTTAGCGAATTCTTTTTATTCGTATTAAAATCGAGAAGTCAAAAACAACATGATATCATGGAAAAAAATATAAAAGAGTACTTTCAGAAAAAGAAATCTAGTGAAGTATCAAGCAGGAGGGATTAATATGTTTGAAAATAAAAAAATTTTAATTTTGGGGTTTGCAAGGAGCGGATACGAAGCTGCGAAGTTTTTAATTCAAAGACAAAACAAAGTATTAGTAAATGATGGAGGAACGTTAAAAGAGGAAGACCAAGAAAAAAAAGAAGAATTATCTCGTCTTGGAGTAGAATTTTTATTTGGATCTCATCCGGATGATTTATTGGAGCAAGGATTTGACTATATTATTAAAAATCCAGGGGTACCCATTGATCATAAATATGTGCTAGAGGCAAAGATAAAAAATATTCCTGTAATAAACGAAGTCGAAATGGCCTATCTTTGTCTTCCAAAAGACAAAAACATTCAATTAATTGGAATTACCGGAACCAACGGAAAAACAACTACGACCACCCTAATTTACCAATTTCTAAAAGAGGATGGAAAGCGTGCTCACTTAGCAGGAAATATAGGATACCCTCTTTGTAGTTTTTTAGATAAATTAGAAGAGAACGATATTATCGTAACCGAAGTTTCTTGCCAACAATTAGAAAATATCGACCAGTTTAAAGTAAATGTTGCGGTCCTCACCAATATTAGTGAAGCCCACATCGAATTTATGAAAACATTCGATCATTATAAAGAAGTAAAGGAACGCTTGCTAAAAAATTTAACTAAAGAAGATACCGCTATTTTAAATATGGAAAATGATATTGTAATGGATATGGGACGACGTACTTGTGCAAAAGTGAAATATTTCTCGAGCAAACAAGAAATGAATGGTTGCTATCTAAAGGATGACGCCATCTATTATTATGAAGAAAAAATTATTGATTTAAAGGATATTTTATTGCGTGGTGTCCACAATTATGAAAATATTATGGCTGCTATCATGGCGGTAAAAGAATATGGGGTATCTACTTCGGCTATTCAAAAAGTTTTAACGACGTTTAACGGGGTAGAGCATCGTTTAGAGTTTGTTTGTGAGAAAGAGGGACGAAAGTTTTATAACGATACGGAAGCAACCAATACAAAATGTACCCAAATTGCTCTATCTGCTTTCGAAGAACCTGTTATTTTGTTTTTAGGTGGCTACGAAAGAGGTCAAAACTTTTACGATTTAAAAGATTATGTGGGTCATGTAAAAGCAATTATCGCGATCGGACAGTGTCGAGAAAGAGTTCAAGAATTTGGAGAGGCAATGCATATTCCAACCTATGTTTATGAATTTTTAAAAGATGGCTTTGAAAAAGCATATGAACTAAGCGAAGTTGGTGATATAATATTATTGAGTCCCGCTAGTGCATCTTGGGATCAATACAAAGAATGCGAAATTCGCGGGGCAGAATTCAAAAAATATGCGAGAGGAGAAAAAGAAGATGAAAATTAAAAATGTAATTGGACGTGAGATTTTAGATTCTCGTGGAAATCCAACGGTCGAAGTAGATGTCATTTTGGAAAACGGAATCGTAGGACGTGCTGCTGTTCCATCTGGTGCATCAACCGGAGAAAGAGAGGCTTTGGAACTTCGCGATGGTGGAGATAGATACATGGGAAAAGGAGTACAAAAAGCCGTTAGTAATGTAAATGGTCCTCTTCGTGATTTAGTTATCGGAATGGACGCAGAAGATCAAAAGGCTCTTGATTATGCCATGATCGAATTAGATGGTACTCCAACCAAATCAAAATTTGGTGCCAATGCTATTTTAGGAATTAGTATGGCTGCTATGAAAGCAAGTGCCCTTGAAAAAGGACTGCCACTTTACCGTTATGTCGGAGATGGGTCTACTTTACCAGTACCAATGATGAATATTATCAATGGGGGAGCCCATGCCGATAATAAATTGGACTTTCAAGAATTTATGATTATTCCACAAAGAGATACTATCCACGAAAGAGTAAGAGTGGGAGCTGAGGTGTTCCATCATTTAAAGAAAGTATTAAATGAGAAAGGACTTGCTACTGGGGTAGGAGACGAAGGTGGATTTGCTCCAGATTTAAATAGTAACCAAGAAGGTTTTGAATTAATTATGGAAGCCATCAAAAGAGCTGGATACGTACCTGGAAAAGATGTATGTTTAGCAATTGATGTAGCAGCCAGTGAATTTTATAAGGATGGAAAATACGAATTAGTAGGAGAAGGAAGATCCCTTACTACGGAAGAATTGGTTAATTTTTACGAAGAGTTAGTAACAAAATATCCAATCATTTCTATTGAAGATCCAGTGGATGAAAACGATTGGGAAGGATTCCACCTTATTACAGAGCGTTTAGGAGATAAAATTCAGTTAGTAGGAGACGACTTATTTGTAACCAACAAAAAATGCCTACAAATGGGAATTGATCATCAAGCTGGAAATGCGATCCTTTTAAAAGTAAACCAAATTGGAACAATTACCGAAACGTTAGAGACAATTGAACTAGCAAGAGCACATGGATATAAAACAATTATCTCTCATCGTAGTGGAGAAACAGAAGATACCACTATTGCGGATCTTGCCGTTGGTCTTAACTTAGGACAAATTAAGACAGGATCAATGTCTAGAACAGACCGTATTTGCAAATATAACCAATTAATGAGAATCGAAGAAGAACTAGGTAAATAGTTCTTTTTTGTAAAAAGAAAAGAGGAGTAAAGATGTGGAAATTAAAAAAGATTGTGGAAACGATTTGTATCTTTGTTGTTAGTATGCTACTTATTTGCTTTCTTTTTAGCGTTTATAAGTATTTACAAGGAGACATTGCCGCAAGCCAATTATTACAAGAGACAGGACTATACTTTCTTTATACGATTGGATACGGATCTTTAGAAGGAGACTCGCTTTTACAAAACATATTCGCAATGATTGGAATCATTTCTCTTGCGTTGATGACGACATTTTTAACCATCAATCTTTTTTGGAGATTAGATGATGTCAAAATGCAAAAAAGAATAGAGATTGATTTAGATCAACAAAAGATGCGATTTTGTTTTCAAAATAGGGGAAGTGCTATCTGTGATATGAAAGCAAATTTCTTATTGTATGATGCAAACAAAAGCGAGGGGAAGCAAGAGAAAGAAGAGTATTATATTCCACTAATGATAAAAAACTCTACTTGGAATGTAGAAGTTAGTACCGAAGATACTTTTTGGTATCAAGCTCTTTATCAGATGTTGAAAGATTCTAGTAAGAAGTTGTACTGTACCTTTTCTTTCGTCGATACCAAATCAGGACAAGGAAGCATCAAAGTAGAACCAATTACGATTTCCCAATTTTACGAAGTAACAGGACAACCCCTTTCTTATGAAAGTTTGGTAAAGCCTTCTCTTTTTCCGAAAAGTGAATTAAAAATAATTGACAATAACGAACAAATTTATACCACGGATCAAAACGAATTCTTACAAGTAGACTACACCATCAAAAAGAAGATAACTCCATTTTTAATGCTATATTATAATTTTCATGCTCTGCCCTTTAATTTTGAAAAGTATCCAAAAGATAGTACATATCTAGAGTGGAGTGCCTATAGCAAGGAAAATATGACAATCACGATGGAAATAAAATCTCCTAGTGCAACCGTCTATTCTTTCCCTATGGAACTGACTCCAACTCCTAAAACCTTTCAAATCCCGTTTAGCGAAATAGATGGAAATTGCCAAGAAATTACAGAAATCTGTTATACTGTTTTTCCACAAAATAATCCAAAAACGAATCAAATTTTCCTATCGGATTTAAAAAGAATTACAAAATAAACGAGAAATTTCCAAAAAAGACCTAGAAGACAGTTGAAAAATAACAAATTCTATGGTATTATACTAGGTAGCCAACGAGAGGAGGAGCAATATGCAAACCTTTTTAATTATTATATCGGTATTATTAATTATCATCGTCCTTTTACAAAGCAATAAAGCAGAAAGTGGTGCACAAATTCTATCTGGTGGAAATACAGATTTATTCATGCAAAGAAAAGAAAGAGGTTCTGAATTATTTATTAGTAGATTGACCTTTGTATTAGGAATGATTTTCTTTGTGGTTAGTCTCGTTATGGAATTTATGTAAAAAAGATGACGAATCAGAAGAGCAGATAGAGATATTTGCTCTTTTTCGTTGTATTTTTTTTAAAAATTAACTATAATAAAGATAATGTTAGGAGACTAGAAATGAAAGAGAAAATTGTAAATTTATTAAAAAAAGAGAAAAAGGCCTTTTCTTTAGAAGAATTGGATCATATGCTAGCGTTAAAAACAGTAGAAGAATATCAAGAACTACAAGAGTGTGTAGCACAATTGGAAGAAGAAGGAACCGTTTATCATACGAATAAAGATCGTTACATGATGATGGAAGAAAGTCCTTATCGAAAAGGTACCCTTACTGTAAATAAAGGGGGATTTGGCTTTGTAAGTGTTCCTGGTATGGAAGAAGACGTCTATATTAATGAAAAGAATATGAGTGGAGCACTACATGGGGACGAGGTGTTGATCGAAATTATTTTTGATCGTATTTCTACTCGTTATGAAGGAAGAGTCATCAAAGTAACCAAAAGAAATTTATCCACAGTTGTTGGGGAAATTTATTTTAAAAAGGGAAAAGGTTATGTAGAAAGTGATGATAAAAAACTACATTTAATAGTGGAAATTAAGAAAGAAAAGACTTTAGGTGCAGTAGATGGTCATAAAGTATTAGTCGAATTAAACTCTCGTATCGGACAAAATCGCTACAGTGGTCAAGTGATTAAAATTATTGGTCATAAAGATGATCCAGGAGTAGATATTCTATCAATTATTTATAGTCATAATATTAGTGATACATTCCCAGAAGAAGTTGAAGAAGAATTAAAAGAAATTCCCCAAGAAGTAAGTCCTGAGGAAAAGATAGGTAGAAAAGATTTAACAAACGAAATGATTTTTACGATTGATGGAGACGATACCAAAGATATTGACGATGCTATTTCTATCGAGAAACTCGCCAATGGAAACTATCAATTAGGGGTTCATATTGCCGATGTCAGTTATTATGTCAAAGAAGGAAGTGCTTTGGATATTAATGCAATGGACCGAGGAACGAGTGTTTATTTAGTGGACCGAGTAATTCCAATGCTTCCCCATCAATTATCGAACGGAATTTGCTCCCTTAACCCAGAAGTAGAGCGTTTAGCTATTTCTTGTGTCATGGAAATTGATCAAAAAGGAAATACTGTAGATTATGAAATTTTTCCAAGTGTAATCAAATCACGCATTCAAATGACTTATAAAAAAGTAAATCAGGTATTAGAAAAGGGCGTGACTCCAGAGGGGTATGAACCTTATGTAGAGTCCCTTCAAAAAATGCAAGAGTTATCGGCTATTTTAAGAAAAGCCAAGATAGAAAGAGGTTACATTGACTTTGATGTAGACGAGGCCAAAATTTTAGTAGATCAAAATTGTCACCCTGTTGATATTGTAAAACGATATCGTGGAGTAGGAGAAAATATGATCGAAGACTTTATGATAGCTGCTAACGAATGTGTTGCAACGCATATTTTCTATATGGAACTTCCATTTATTTACCGGGTACACGAGTATCCAGAAGAGGAAAAAATAAAAGAGTATCTTGGTTTTATTTCTAGTTTAGGATACACTTATACCGGAAATATGAAAGACTTGCGTCCGAAAAGTTTACAAAAATTGTTGGAGTTTTTAAAAGATAAGAAGGAATATAAAATCTTGTCTAGTCTTCTTCTGCGTAGTATGAAAAAAGCAGTTTATCAGCCAGAAAACGTGGGACACTATGGATTGGCTAGCAAGTGCTATACCCATTTTACTTCTCCGATTCGAAGATATCCGGACACGACCGTTCATCGCTTACTAAGAACGTATTTATTCAACCACGACCTAAGTACAGAGACGATAAAACATGTTCAAGAACGTCTTCCTTTTATTGCAGAAAATTCATCCGCTAGAGAACGTGCATCTATTGATTGTGAGCGAGAAGTAGAGGACATGAAGATGGCCGAATATATGGAAGACCATATTGGAGAAGTATACGAAGGAATGATTAGTGGAGTAACGAACTTTGGAATGTTTGTAGAGTTAGATAATTTAGTAGAGGGAATGATTCGTCTAGCGGACTTAGATGATTTTTATACGCTAGATGAAAAGACTTTGACTTATACTGGAGAAAGAAAGAAAAAGAAATATCGAATTGGAGACCGCGTGGTGGTAAAAGTAATTCATGCATCCAAAGAAGAAAAAACAATTGATTTTGAACTTATCAAAAAGATAGAAGAAGGAACAAGCAGTGAAACCAAAGAAAAGGATTCGGATATCGAAATTCTATAGAAATCTTTACTTTTTTACTTGTTGTCTAGCAATTGCCATTCTCTTTCTCTGTACGCTACTATCCTTTGCTAAAATTGCCCAAGTTACGCTAAATTCAAATAGTCGCTCTATTCAGATAGAAGCGAGCAAAAACGAAGAAGATTATCCAAACGAAAAGAGTATTCGTCTCATCATGGTAGGAGATGCGCTAATTCATAGTGCTGTATATGCGGATGCCAAAGTAGAAAACGGTTATGATTTTTCTCCTATGTTTGAACAAGTAAAGGGGATGTTTGAAGGTTATGATTTAGCGTTTTACAATCAAGAATCAATTCTGGGAGGACAAGAAATAGGATTATCTACTTATCCAAGATTTAATTCTCCAAATGAAGTGGGAGATGCATTTCGCGAAATGGGATTTAATTTAGTATCTCTTGCTAATAATCATACTCTTGATCGGGGAGAAGCCGCCATTCTTCGTTCGAAAAACTATTGGAACTCTTATCCGGATGTGATAACGGCAGGCTCTTACTCTTCTTGGGAAGAAAGAGAAGAGATCCCGATTGGCGAAAAAAACGGAATCACGTATGCTCTTCTTGCTTATACCGATACGACCAATGGGTTATCTGCCCCAAAAGGGAAAGAGTATCTAGTAAATCGTTACTCAGAAGAACAAGTAAAAAAAGATGTAGAAAAAATTCGTGATAAAGTAGATGTCTTACTAGTATCCATGCATTTTGGAGTAGAATATACCCATCATCCGACGGCACGCCAACAAGAAATTGCTCATTATTTAGCAAGTTTAGGAGTGGATATCGTCATAGGGCATCATCCTCATGTAATTCAACCTGTGGAGTTTATTGATGATACAATGGTCATATATTCCTTAGGAAATTTTATCTCAGCGCAAAGAGAAATTAGCCAATTAACAGGATTAGTTGCATCTGTTACGATTCAAAAAAAAACAACGAAGGACACTTCCACTGTAACATTAGAAGATCCAACGGTAGAATTAGTATATACGGATAGCACTCGAGTAAATGGAGTACGAAAAAACTTCCGGTTATATCGCTATTCTCAATTAACAGATACTATTTTACCGAATTATAAAGAATATCAAGAAAAGTATTTATCAATAGCCGCGAAAGATGATAGAATAGAAAAAAGGTGATAATATGGAAATATGGAATCGACAAGCAAAACATGATTATTTTATCTTAGAAGAAATCGAAGCGGGCATTGTTTTATCCGGTACCGAAATTAAATCGATTCGAAAGGGAGAAGCGTATTTAAAAGATAGTTATGCAATTATTCGAAAAGGAGAAGTATTTCTCTTAAATATGTTTATTAAACATTATGAAGAAGGGAACATTTTTAATCACGACGAAACAAGAACGCGAAAACTTCTTCTTCACAAGAAGGAAATTCGAAAATTAAACGATAAAGTAAAATTAGAAGGATGCACTTTAATCCCTTTAAAAGTATATTTTTCAAAAAATCGTGCCAAAGTACTATTAGGACTTTGCAAGGGAAAGAAAAATTATGATAAAAGAGAAAGTATAAAGGAAAGGGATATTAAGAGAAATATTAACAAGGCTTTAAAAAGTCGTTATGAATAGAAAATAGAGGGAGATAAACACACCTCTTGAAAAAAGAGAATTTTTATGTTATAATCTCCCTATAAATGGGGCTGTAATGGTTTCGACAGGATAGAGAATCTAAGAACTGCAAGTAGATGGCAATCTTTAAATGCATCCGTTAAATATAACTGGAAACAATTATCAAATGGCTTACGCTGCTTAATAAAAGCATATTAGCGTAGCACTTCTTTAATCGTTTTACTTACGGACTTTTAAAGAGGTTCGATTTTAGTAAGTTATACCTATGATTTGTCTGGAATCGTAGAAGAATTAAACAGACTCGTTATAAAGATTTTTTTGTTTACTAGAAGTCTTTATAATTAAAGAAATAGTAAACTAAACTTGTAGATGTTTTTAGTGAATTTATTTTGGACAGGAGTTCGATTCTCCTCAGCTCCACCATAGGGAAATCCGCTCGAACTTATTTATAAGTTTCGAGAATAAATAGACAATCAATTCTAAATTAGGATTGATTTTTTTCTTGTTTAGAAAAAAGTCTTTCAAAGAAAGGATTGATTAAAATGGTAAATATTATCAAGCAAGAAGTTAGAATGGAAGAATCATTAAGAAAGAGATTAGAGTTTATATGTGAGTTTTGTAGTGTTAAACCAATTATTATTAATGGTAATTTAAGAACAATAGATAAAACTAATCTTAC
>CALVKE010000018.1 GCA_944332535.1 uncultured Bacilli bacterium | reverse complement strand
CAAATGTGGGCGAATGCAGTTACTGTAACAGAGACAAATCGCTCTACTTATATGAGTGCATCTGCTGGAACTCCTATCAGCATGAATGATATTAATACGATGTGGGTATGGATTCCAAGATATAGTTATACGATCAGAGATACATATGGAGTTCAGTTAGCAGGAGGAAGTACACCAAATCAAGAAACACCTGGAGCAATTGATATTAAGTTTATTTCTGCTACTGTGAAAGATAGTGGAAGTGGGACTTGTACGAAATGTGCCGATAATTGGGTAACACCAGAGGGATTTACCTTTGGAGATGAAGAATTATCTGGATTTTGGATAGGAAAGTTTGAAACAACCGGAACAATGACTGCAGCATGTACCGATGAAAATTGTACAACCGCTGATTTAACAATTAAACCAAGTGTACCCTCATTAACAAATCAATCAGTATCTAGCTTCTTTTATGCATCTCGTTCTATGCAAAATAGTAGTAATGCGAACAAGTATGGTTTCGATGTAACAGGAAGTGGAACGATGGACGTGCATATGGGAAAGAATACCGAGTGGGGAATTGTTGCCATGTTTTCTCAAAGCAAGTATGGAAAATATGGAAATCCTAGTTATTCTGGAGCAGACAAGGAAGTAGCCATTAATAACTGTTCCAATTATATTACTGGAATTGGAGGAGATACGGTATCAGCAGAAGCATCTACTACCTCTTGTACGACGAACACCTATGAAACAGCGAAAGGTCAAGCAGCGAACACAACAGGAACAATTTATGGTGTTTATGATATGTCTGGTGGAGCAACTGAATATGTGATGGGAAATTATAATAATACTACTGGATCTAGTAGTTTTAGTAACTTACCAGATAGTAAATATTATGATTTATATACCTCTACTACAGCGTCTGCTGGATATAAATCAGGAGATGCTACTTATGAAACGAATGGATGGTACCTTGATAACGCGCATTTTGTTAGTTCATCTAGCCCTTGGTTCTCTCGGGGCAGGTACTACAGCAACACAACTAGCGCTGGCGTTTTCAGTAGTAACAACAGTAGCGGTTATGCTATCACGATCTGCGGTGCACGCCTCATTCTTAAGCCGTAGCGCTCTTTTTATTAGTAATCGGGAATCTGTCGATCTAATAATAAATAATATTATAAGAGAGTTTGGAAAGACATAAATGGTTATTCATTCTATATGGCCAGCTTTCTTTTCTTTTTGTTGAGAGAAATTTTAGTCGTTTTTGTAGATTTCTTTTGTATTTTCTGTGTTTTTCTGTTATAATATGGACTAGGTGAAGTGCGATGGTTGCAAATTTGAGTTTGGTGTTTGATGATGCTTGTGAAGTTCGTTGTGATTTATTAAAAAATGTTCCCATTTCAGAAATTGATCAATACACGATGGAAAAAGAAGGAAGCGAAGATATCCGAAGAGAGTATCGGGATAAAATTCGTTACTTTAAAGAGGTTAATAAACAAGAATTAGCAAGATTAAATAATTTCCGTGGGAGTATTGTGATTGTATATCACGACGAAAATCATTCGAATCGTCATTACCGATTAAGAGTTTTGTATAAGAAACAAAAAAATAAGAAAAATCCTTCCTATGTTTTAAAAGAAATGATAAAACTTTTAAAGAAACAAGAAGATCCTTATCTAACAATCGATATGATTGAATTTCATCGTTTTATGTTTGGTTCCGAATTTGCTTATTATGAATTAGAAAGAGCAAAGCGTAAGTTTGCTACATCTTCTAAAATAAAACCAGCAAATGATTTTCTAATCGATCGTATTGTGAAAGATACTTGTCAGAGAATGTTACAACAAGATAAGGAACGAGGATATTTTTACTTAAGAAAATTAGATTCTTATTTAGAAAGAAAAAAGGGATTAACCGTTACTCCTCTTGTATTAACGAAAAAGGATACAGCTTCTGTTTCTTCTGTTCGCCCTTCTATAACCCCTAATGTTTCTCGTCCTTTTGTCAGTATGTCTGATGTCGCTCTTACTTTTTCAGAAGAACATTCTATGCATGAAGGAGGTCTTCTTCCACCAGACGAAGAGGAAGAAGAAGTCCTTTTAAAGAAAGAAAGAAAAACTAGAAAGAAACAAGAAAAGATTGCTGCTTCTGATTTTTATCAAGAAGAACTTTTAAATCAAATTATTCAAGAATACTTACTTCGAGGAGAAAGGGTTAGTATGTCAGAGATTGATTTAGAGTATCGTACCCGTTTAGAAGAAATGGAAGCATCATTAGAAGACAAGCCAAAACAATATCGATTAGGTGCGAAATGAAAGAGTTAGAAGAATATTTAGAATATATGGAATATGAACGAAAGTATTCCTTAGAAACAGTGAAAAGTTATGAAAGCGATATTTTACAATTTTTTTCCTTTTGTGATATGCGTGGACAATCTTTTCTTACGATCTCTTATCCTTTTGCTAGAGAATACTTGCGTTATTTAAATGAAGAGCTCTTAGAAAAAGCAACAAGTGTTTCTCGTAAAATTAGTAGTTTACGTGGATTTTATCAATTTTTAATGCATCAAGAAAAAGTATCTGCTAATTATTTTCAATTATTAGTACTTCCGAAAAAAGAAAAGAGGTTACCGCGTTTTTTTGAGTATCAGGAATTAGAAGAGTTGTTTTCTACTCCCGATAAGACAACTCCTCTTGGGCAAAGAGATTCCCTTGTTTTAGAAATGCTGTACGCGACTGGATGTCGTGTCAGTGAATTAGTTTCTATCCGAATAGAAGATATTGACTTTTCCGCAATGCGCATTAAGATTATGGGAAAAGGAAGTAAAATGCGTTATGTGTATTTTGAGGATGTTTGCTTGGATGCTTTAAAACTATATTTAAAGGATGGAAGAGAAAAACTAGTATCTTCTCCTACGACTGTTTTATTTTTGAATCATCGAGGTCGTCCTTTGACAACCAGGGGAGTTCGTTATCTTTTGGATCAATTGATCCGGAAAACCTCTATTCATAAAAATATTTCTCCTCATATGTTGCGTCATAGTTTTGCTACCCATTTGTTAAATGAGGGGTGTGATCTTCTTTCTGTTCAAGAATTATTAGGACATGAAAATTTAAAAACTACTAGTATTTATACACATATTACAACGGATCGTATGAAGGATGTCTATTTGAAAACACATCCGAGAGCAAGAAAATAAAGAGAAGTGTTGTCTATGGAAAATAGTTTACATTTGGCAAATATACTTGTCTTTTTTTTTGATTTTGTTATATACTAAAGTTACCAATCACATGGTGAAAACAAAATAGAGAGGAGAATACTATGAAATATGTTTATTCTTTCCGTGAAGGAAATAAGGATATGCGAAATCTTCTAGGAGGAAAGGGTGCCAACTTGGCAGAGATGACCAGTATTGGACTTCCTGTACCTCGAGGATTTACGATTACAACGGAAGCATGTACTCGTTACTATGAAGACGGAAAAGAAATTCACTCTGAAATTATTCAAGAAATCTATGAACAATTAAAAGAGTTAGAAAAAATTACTGGTAAGAAATTTGGAGATGCGAAAAATCCTTTACTAGTAAGCGTTCGAAGTGGAGCAAGAGCATCGATGCCTGGTATGATGGATACCGTGCTAAACTTAGGTATGAACGATGAAGTAGCACAAGGATTTAGTGAGATTACTAATAATCCGAGATTTGTTTACGACTCTTATCGTCGTTTTATTCAAATGTTTGCTGATGTTGTAATGGGTTTTCCAAAATCTAGCTTTGAAAGATTGTTTGATAAAATTAAAGAGGAGAAAAAGGTAGAAAACGATACTGATTTATCAGCAGAAGACTTAATGGAAGTTGTAGAAATTTATAAGAAAGAGTACCGGAAACATGCTGGATGTGAATTTCCGCAGGATGCGAAAGAACAGTTAATTGAGGCAGTGAAGGCAGTATTTCGTAGTTGGAATAATGAAAGGGCAATTACGTATCGTCGTTTGAATGATATTCCTGGTAGTTGGGGAACGGCAGTTAACGTACAAGAAATGGTATACGGAAACCGTGGAGAGACTTCTGGTACAGGAGTTGCCTTTACTAGAAACCCTGCAACGGGAGAAAAGAAGTTGTACGGAGAGTATTTGATGAATGCACAAGGAGAAGATGTTGTTGCAGGAATTCGTACTCCTCAAAGTATTGATACTTTAAAAGAAGTGATGCCAGAATGCTATAATGAATTTGTAAAAATCTGTGGTATCTTGGAAGATCATTATAAAGATATGCAAGATATGGAATTTACTATTGAAGATGGAAAACTCTTTATGTTGCAAACTAGAAATGGAAAACGAACAGCACAAGCGGCTTTAAAAATTGCAGTTGATTTGGTAAGTGAAGGAATGATTACCAAAGAAGAAGCTCTTTTGAAGGTAGAACCAAAACAACTAGATCAATTGTTACATCCAATGTTTGATGAGGCGAGTTTGAAAAAGGCAAAGGAAGTTGCCAAAGGACTTGCTGCCTCTCCTGGAGCTGCAACCGGAAAAATTTACTTTACAGCAGAAGATGTCATCGAAGCTCATAAAAAAGGAGAGAAAGATCTTTTATTGGTTCGTTTGGAAACTTCCCCTGAAGATATTGAAGGAATGAATATTGCTCATGGTATTTTAACGATTCGTGGTGGAATGACCTCTCATGCGGCAGTAGTTGCTCGTGGAATGGGAACTTGTTGCGTTTCTGGATGTGGAGAACTTCGTATTGACGAAGGGAAGAAACTTCTTACTACCAAAGATGGAAAAGAATTCCACGAAGGAGATTGGATGAGTTTAGATGGTTCTACTGGAAATGTTTATGGTGAACAAATCAAAACGAAAGAACCAGAAATTTCTGGAGATTTTGAAACATTTATGAATTGGGCCGATGAGGTACGCAGTTTAAAAATTCGTACGAATGCGGATACGCCAAAAGATGCGATGACGGCTCGTAAGTTTGGAGCAGAAGGAATTGGTTTATGTCGTACAGAGCACATGTTCTTTGATGAAAAGAGAATTTTCAATTTCCGTCGAATGATTGCTAGCGAAACGGTAGAACAAAGAGAAGAAGCATTAGAGAAAATTTTACCATATCAAAGAGAAGACTTTGAAGAGTTGTTCCGTGTTATGGACGGTTATGGAGTAACAATTCGTTTCTTAGATCCGCCTCTTCATGAGTTTTTACCTCATACGGATGAAGAGATTAAACCATTGGCAGAATCTATGGGAATTTCTTTTGAAAGCTTGAAAGCTAGAGTAGAATCTTTGAAAGAATTTAACCCAATGATGGGACATCGTGGTTGCCGTCTTGCCGTTACTTATCCAGAAATTGCTAGAATGCAAACAAGAGCGGTAATCGAAGCAGCTATTCAAGTAAACAAAGAAGGAGGAAATGTTTCTCCTGAAATTATGATCCCACTTGTTGGAGATGTAAAAGAATTAAAATATGTAAAGGATATTGTAACAGAAACAGCAGATGCTATTATTCAAGAAAAGGGAGTAGACCTTCATTATAGTGTTGGTACGATGATCGAAATCCCACGTGCTGCGCTTACTGCGGATAAAATTGCAGAGGAAGCAGAATTCTTCTCTTTTGGAACTAATGATTTGACACAAATGACTTATGGATTCTCAAGAGATGATGCTGCCAAATTCTTGGATGATTATTATCGAAAACAAATTTTTGAATCTGATCCATTTGCTAAGGTAGATCAAGAAGGGGTCGGAGAATTAATGCGTATTGCTGTAGAAAAGGGTAGAAAAACACGTCCGGATATTAAACTTGGAATTTGTGGAGAGCACGGAGGGGAAGCAAGTAGTATTGAGTTCTGTCATCGTCTTGGCTTAACTTATGTTTCTTGTAGTCCATTTAGAGTACCTCTTGCCCGTTTAGCAGCGGCTCAAGCAAAAATTAAAGAGATGCAAACAAAATAAGTATTCTTCGATAGATAGGGAAACCCCCTATCTTTTTTTACCCTTTTTCCCTAGGAACCAAATAGAAAATATAGAATATGATGGAGGTAGAATGGATTTTAGGGGGGACTAATATTTATGGGACGCTTAAAAATAGCAAGTTTTAATGTGAAAGATAATCTGAGAAACTATTTAATGGGTGGGACTCGAAAAAAAGGACAACAATCCAATGCGGAAGTTTTGTCCTCTCTTGTAAAAAAGGAAAACTTCGATTTGTTAGGAACACAGGAAATGACTGTTCGTTATGCAAATCGCTTGAAAAAACAACTTCCTGATTATCGTTTTTTTGGAGGATACCGCTTGGGAAACGGCGTTTTTCGCTATCTTCCTCAGAACGAAAGTAATCTAATTTTTTCGAAATATAAAGTCATATCTGACGAGACTATTCCTTTACCGTTTGTTCCTTCCTTTCTTCGCGATTTTCTTTTGTCTCTTAGAAGGGGAGCATTGATTCCAAGAATTGTTACTTGTCTGATGGTAGAAATCTCAAAAGAGAACTATCTTTGGGTAATTAACACACATTTGGATTATTTGATCAAAGAAGTGCAACAGCGTCAGCTAAATGTTTTGCGTTCTTTTATTTCTGCTCTTTCTGCTTATTATCCAATTGTATTGATGGGAGACTTCAATATGGAATTAAATGATTCTTTATTTTCTTCTTTTGTCTCTTTTTTGACACAACATGGTATGAAGCGAGTTCCCATTCAAGGATCAACCTGGAAAAATAAGATGTTAGATTATCTTTTTGTTCCTCAAAATTGGAAAATAGAACAATACGGGATTTTAAAGAATAAAGAGATTTATCCTCTTTCCGATCACTTTCCTATTTATGTAGAGGTAAGTTATCCTTCTTCTTAAAAGATGACGATTATTGTGCTTTCTTCCTTTCCTCTTTTCCTTTTTCTTCATACAATACACAAAGGGGTGAAAAGTATGATTGATTGGAATTTGTTAAAAGATTTACTTTTAATTGCCAGTGTCAATAGTGCAATTTGTCTTGCTTTCATTCAAAAAATAAAAAAGCATTTAAGTTGTAGTAAATGTATTCCTTATTATAGTTTTGCTATTAATATGTTGCTAGCAATCGTTTTCTGCATTAGTTTTACGGATATTTTATTTCCCAAAAGTTTGTGGATTGGATTTTTTAGTTATATCGGAGCGGATACTTTATATAAAACATTGGAAGGAAAGTTAGCAAAATATTCGGATTTGGTTCCCAAAGAGGAAAATACTACTTCGGAAGAGTTAGAGGAGATTCATTATGAATAAAAATTATATGACATATCCGGTGAAATTTATGCGAATTACACAAACTTATTTAGGAAAAACTTCTCATCTTGCTCATACTACTGGTAGTGTAAAGGATTATCCGATTGATGAGGCGGGAAAAGATACGGGACGGGATCCTATCTATTGTCCGTGCGATGAAATGGTTGTTACGGCTGTAAAAGGATACGGAAATAATAAGGTGACGAATACGATTTGGTTAGTTTCTACTTCTCCGGTGGTTACTCCAACATTTACGGATATTTGCTTTATGACGTTAACGCATGAAAATGATAGCGATATTAAAGATTTAAAGGTTGGACAAAAGTTCCAACGAGGAGACATTATTTGCTATGAAGGAACCAACGGGGCTTCCGCGAATCATATTCATATTGTAGTAGGTCGTGGTTCTAGTAATAACTGGACACAAAGTTCTAACGGTTCTTGGGTAATGGTAGGAGATACGAAGAGGCCAGAAGAAGTTTTTTATATCGATCCTAGTTTTACCACGGTGCTTTCTACTAATGGACTTTCTTTTTCCCGTCTTCCGCAAGAGGAAGAGCAGAAAGAAGATAATCCTATAGAGGACGAGAAGGAACAAGAAGTAGAAGAGGGAAGTAAACCAGAAGAGTCTCCCCGGCTTATTTTTGAATGTAAAGAAAGTAAATACTATAAAATCTTTTTGAAGGAAAATATGAAGCTTTACTTAAAAGAATAAAAGAAAATCTTGTGGCATATGCTACAAGATTTTTTGTGTAATTTCATTTTTTAGTCAACAAAATTACATATAAAATATTTATAATTATAAATTAAAGGAAGATGGTATAATTGACTTATAAAGGAAAGGAATGTAATGATGGAAAAGAAAGAATATAAGCAATTGGGAACTTACGGATTAGTAATAAAAGAAGGGAAAATACTTTTAATTAAAAAAAAGGGAGGACCATACGACGGTAAATTAGATTTGCCAGGCGGAACCATTGAATTTTGTGAAAGACCAGTAGAGACTTTAAAAAGAGAATTAATAGAAGAAGTAGGAATTGAGGTAAAAGAATATGAATTATTTGATGCTGATTCAGTGTCGTTTGATTGGCAGTTTAAAGAAGATGTAATTGTAAAAGTACATCATACGGGTATTTTTTTTAAAGTAAACGATTATTCAAACGAAGTTAAAGAAACTGTAGTAATTAATGAGCAGAACAATGATTCTTTAGGAGCGAAATTTTATGATTTTGAAAATTTGAGTAGGGATCAATTGTCTGCAATTGCAATAATGGAACTAGAAAAACTTGGTCTGTTAATACATTCTTAGATAGTTTGCTGTCTAGAAAAAGAGGGGAGTAAACCAGAAGAGTCTCCCCAGCTTATTTTTGAATGTAAAGAAAGTAAATACTATAAAATCTTTTTGAAGGAAAATATGAAGCTTTACTTAAAAGAATAAAAGAAAATCTTGTGGCATATGCTACAAGATTTTTGAATGGGAGAGAAAAAAATGAATTATTATAAAAAGAAAGTCGCAAAAAAAATGATTTTATGCTATAATGTTAATAAAGAATAGAGAGGAGATTTCTATGGAAAAAGAACAAAAAGTGGGGCTTCGTTTTTGGAATTGGTTATTAGCGATTGGTGGGATACTGCTTTTCCTTTCTTTTATAGTGTTACCACCAGTATTTCGTATTTTTCTTCCGAAAGAAGAAGCACCTATTATCGAAGAGAAAAAAAATCGTCAAATGAACTGCATGAAGACAGTAACCGACGGATCGATGACAGCTACTTATCAATATTTTTTAGATGGAGAACAAGAAAGTGTATCCCTTATTAGTTTTAGTAGAATTGAAAACTATGTCACCGTTCCAGAAGAAGTCATTCAAGAATGTACTTCCTCAAATGCTACTTACGAAAACCAAGAGGGCCTTTATTATCAATGTCAAGTGTTAGAAAATCAATTGACGTTAGATGCTCGAGTAACACGTTCTCTTTATGTAGGAGATGCCCTTCCTTTTATGGTAGACTTTAGACAAAATTATTCTGTAATCCAAGAACAATTAATGAATGACGGATTTACTTGTGAAGAGGTAGAATAGTAAGTGTACGCCAAGTGTTACCAGCCATATGTTGCGCGATAGCGAAAAGGACGCGGAAAAGAAAAATAAAATCGTTGCAAGAAGAAGGAGAGAAACTTCTTCTTTTTTAATGGGTAATATTCTTCGCATCAAAAAGTGTAAAGTATAAAAACCAATGGCAAATTGTAAGAATAATGCCAAAAAATAAGTCAGAGAAAAAATCGTTTCCATTCGATCGATTACATTTAAGAAAGAGACCTTCTTAAATATCGATATTTCCGGATATGGATAGAGATTGATCAGTTCTAGTCCTAAGATACTAAAGATAATAAGAGTGTTAAAGATTAAAAAAATGTGGGTTAAGATATATCCTCTTACTATTCTTTTTTCTCCTTCTTTATCTAGTTTTCTTTCAAAGATCGATAAATAGAAATAAGGAGAGATTGAAATTAAGAGATAGATAAATAGTGATTTTCCAATTTCGAATGTACTACTATCCATGAGTGGTAATACATTGGAAAAATCCATTTTGGGAAAAAGTAGTAAGAAGGTAATACAAAAAAGAAAAATGGAAGTAATGAGATAGATAAATGCAGAGCGCGTAATTGTCTTTAATCCTCTTTTTACACAGAAGACGACGAGCAAGAGGAATGCTGCTGCTAATAAATAGTAAGAGATGGTGCTTACTACATTATAGGTAATAAAGTGAATGGTCTGATTTAAAATATAAGAAAGATGAAGAACAAGAAAAGGAATTAGTAAGAAAAGAGATTTTTTCTTTAGGGTAAAATATTTTTTGGATAGTGTTAGTTTTAAAAGAAAAAATCCGATAATACTTCCTAAAATCATTGCAATAATGGTTGCCCTTCCACTTTCTTTGGTAAAACTGTTGAGTCCATAAATAAAAAATTGGGATTGTGTTAAGAAAAAGAGAAGAACAGAAATTTCGTAATTTTTAATTCTATTCATGGAAATCAATCCCCCTTTCTCCTTGATTATTTGCTGCCGTATTTATTTCTATTTGTAGGGTAATTTCTTGTAAATAGGTATCTTGATGGTCCTTAAAATAAGCATAGTCTCCAATTTTGATAGCGTGAGCAAAATCAAAGATATCAATATTTTTGGCTTGATAAGTAGAAAACATTTCTTCGATCGCTTTTTTTAATTCGTCTGCATAATTCTTTTTTTCTTCGGTTAGAATGCTTTCGATTGCAATTTTTATTTTTTGGTTTTGATAACGAATTGTTGTGGTATTCGATAGTACTTTGTTTCCTTTCCAAGACGTTGTGTGAATATTGTTATGAAGGAAGTTAAATAAAATGACATCTTCTCCCGTTAGATGTTCTATTAATTTTTCTTTTTCTAATAAATAGATTCCTTCTACTGTTATTTGTTCTTCTTGCTTGGTTAAGAAGGGGAGATAACTTCTTTTTTTCTCTAATAAATCCTTTAACAGATCTTCAAAATAACATGTTTTACTAGTTCCTAAATCTTCTTCGACAATTTGAATTTTTTTGGATAAATCAATTGTATTTTCTGCATTTTCCATCATAGTAATATCTTCTGCTAACGCAACGGAGAAATCATTGCGAGACTCACTGTTTTCCAGAAAATAATAAAGAATCGATTCTAATTGTTGTTCGACGGCATTTGGTGTTAAGATTAACAGATTCAAGTGAGCAATATAAAGTTTTTTATTTTCTTTGGTTTTTATTTTTTCCATAGCTTCTTCGATACTAGACCCTTTTCCTTTTATTATTTTTCGAGTAAGGTCTTCTTCCTTTTTTTCAATGAGAGTTGCTATAATTTGAAAAGTGTCTTCTTGGTAGTCGATGCTGATATTTTCTACTACTTCTAATTCTCCTAGTTCCACGTAATGAAGGCATCCGGTTGGTAGAAATAAAAGACACAAAAGGAAAATTAAACGAAGTTTTTTATTCATGATTCTTTCCCCCTTACTATATTTTTTTTCGCTAACAAAGGATTTCGTAACTTTTTCTTCTTTGTTTTAATACGCAAGATAGCATCTTTTTGTTCTTTGGGAAGGAAGGGGGAAAGGGGAGAAAGATAGGGAAATCCACAGGTATCTAAACTAGCAAGGTGAGTGATTAGTACCAAGAAACCAATATAAATTCCAAAAATTCCCAGTATACTTGCTAAAATCATGAGAAAAATACGATAAAATCGAATCGCATTACTCATTTCAATAGAGGTAAAGACGAATCCAGAAATGGCACTGGTAGCAACTACGATAATCATGATCGGGGAAATAATTCCGGCGGATACTAAGGCGTCTCCTAAAATGAGACCGCCTAATATCGAAACGGCGGAGCCGACGGTTGAGGCCATTCTGGTATCGCTTTCTCTTAGGATTTCGAAAGAAATTGTCATGAGAAGTGCCTCTACTAAGGCAGGAAAAGCTACATCTTGTCTTTGACCGATAAAGTTTAGTAAAAGATCTAAGGAGATGGAGTCGTGATTGTAGGTAGTGATGGAAATATAATAGGCTGGTAGAAAAATAGAGACGAAAAAAGCTAAAAGACGAATGATACGGATAAAGGAAATGTTAAAGTTTTTTTGGTAATAATCATCTGGTGTATGAAAAAAGTCTAGAAAGAAACTAGGAAGAATTAATGCGTAAGGAGAAGTATCAACAAGAATTACTACTTTTCCTTCTAGTAGGGCCATTGCTGTTAAATCTGGTCTTTCGGTCGTCATGATCGTTGGAAATAATTTGGAGTTTTTTTCGATTAAGTTTTTAATGTAACCACTGTCTAAAATCCCATCAATATCAATGTTTTGTAATTTTTTCTCTACGTTTCTTACTAGGTTTTGATCCGCTATATTTTCCATATATAAAATTCCGACTTTGGTTTTGCTTAATGTTCCGATCTCCATATCCTTGATCCATAATTTTTCAGATTTAATTCTCCTTCGAATCAGACCTAAGTTTTTATTAAAAGTTTCACAAAACGCATCCTTTGGTCCACGAAGAGCAATTTCATTTTCTGCATTAGAAATTCCACTGTCTAAAGACGCTCTTAGTTCCATGCAAAAAGCTTTTTCTTCGTAAATGAGACATACAAACCCATTAAATAGTTTTTGTAGAAAATCATTATAGTCTTTTATTTCTTTTATATTATGAGCAGGAAGAGAGTTGTAAAGGAAAGAATAGATGGAGGAAATATCTACTTTTTCATCAATTAAAAAGGCGAGATTTTTCAGTATGAAATCATTAATGTTACTTCCACTGGTTAATACTTCGTTATAAACGAGAGTTATATTGTGTTTTCCAATGGTTATTTCTCGAATAATGATGTCGCTTGCACAATTGGTATCTTTTTGTAATTGTTCTACTAGATTCATTTTCCTCACCTAGATTTAATATGGATTGATTTGACAAAAATATGAATTGTTGTTATAATTCGTAATTCAGGAAGTGATATTGATGCATTTAGAAGTTTTAGATTATATTCATTATGTAAAAACAGCTTTATCTTCTCGTTATTTGGAAGAAAAGATGTTATTTGGTTTTCAAACGAAGTTATTGGATTTGATACAGCGTTATCCGGAAGATGCTTGGAGAATTTGGGAAGTATTAGGGGAAACTTATGAAAAGATAAATTGTTTTTCGGAAGCGGAGAATTGCTATCGTTTTTCTATTCGTGAAAGAGAATCGGCTTCCGGATATTTTCATTTGTTTTGTCTTGCTGTTCGGGAAAAAGATTGGGATCGCATTCAAGCTATTTTACACGATTATTTTTCTTATCAACACGATTTGGATTGTAAGACAGAAATGGAACGTTTTGCGATGTTACTTTCTTTCGAGAAAGAGACAAAGGATTCTTTTCCTTCTTTCTTAAGAGAGGATAAGCAAGATTATCTTGCGATTGGTTTGGAAGAAGCAAGAATCGGAAATTATGATCGAGCACTTGCGATTTTAAAACGACTTTCTAAACGGCGTCCTTATCCTATTTTGTTTTATATGTTTCTTTGTCAGGAAGCAAAAAATAAGACAGCAAACAAAGAAGAACCATCTTCTATTTCTTTGAGTAGTCTTCCTCCTCTTTTAAGGTTAAAAGAGTGTTACCAATTATTAGATAGCGGAAATTGGAAAGAGGGAGAAGCTTTGTTTTATGAAATGCTACAGGAAGAAGCACAGTTATTTCCTCGAAGTGCGTTGGCCTTTTTAGAAAAAAAGTGTAGGGAGATGCAAACACAGAGTATTTGTTTGGAAGAAAATCAATTGATGCAGAAACGGTATCGTCAAATAGGAACGATGGCCTCTTCCTTAGATGAGGATCATTTAGCTCTTTCTTATTATCAAGAAGCACTTCAACGAACAAAGGATTATCATTTTTATTTTGATATAGGAGTTAGTTACTATCGAATGGGTCGTTTTCAAGAAGCTCTTTTGGCTTTTGAAAAATATGATGCTTTTTGTGTTGAGCGTTTTTTAGAAAGCCAAAATTATCAAATGAAAATTCATCATCATTTTATGAATACTTGGAAAGAGACGGAGTTACGCCAAAAGTTAAAATTATTCTCTTTCTTGTTTGATCAAAAAGCATTTTTAGAAGATACAAAAGAGAACGGTAAAAATTTAAAAAAAATTAGCACTTTCTATTGACAAGTGCTAACAAAGGTGCTACAATGTATTTGTAATCATGAAAGGGATGATAAATATGTTGCCAAGAAAATATTATTTGGATAGTATCTTTGATAACTTTATGGAGGATAATACAGTAGATACCATGAAATGTGATATTTACGAAAAGGATAATGCTTACCATATTATGGCAGACATTCCAGGAATTGATAAGAAAGATATTCAAGTAGAATGCAATAATGGATATTTAACAATTACTGCAACGAAAGAAGACGAAAAGGAAGAAGATGGAAAACGCTTTATTCGTAAAGAACGTTTCTATGGAAAAGTTTGTCGTAAGTTCTATGTCGGAGATGTAGAAGAAGACGAGATTAAAGCTGAATTCAAAGATGGTATTCTAAGTATTACTGTTCCAAAAGAAGACAAAGAGAAAAACAAAAAAGTAATTGATATACAATAATAGATAGAAAAAGGAATGAGACAAATTTTGTTTCATTCTTTTTTTTCTTGTTTTCTCATATCTTTTAATAGGGTGATGTACATGATACGAAAGGTCATCAATTATGTAAAAGAAGATGGGTTTGAGATTCGAATTGATCCACAATATGTATGTATTATCAATTATTCCAATATCTCTTATATGGAAGAAGAGAAGATTTCTGTTTCTTATCCGGGTGGTGCGGTATTAATCAAAGGAAAACATTTGGTTGTTGTAAAACTATTAGAACAAGAGGTACTGATTAAGGGAAAGTTTAGTGCTTTGGAGTTTAGGAGAGACCATGAATAATCTTGTTACTCTTCGGATTGAAGGAAAAGATGTCAAACGATTCGTCTTTCGATTAAGTAAACAAAAAATAGGTTTTTATTTTATTGAATATCATCCTCATTCTGCTATTGTTACTGTAAGTTATGAAGATTATTGTAAAATAAAAGAGATGAAAACGATTTATGAAATTCATCTTCTTCGTTTAAAAGGTTTTGTTCATCTAAAAGAGATTCTTTATCGGTATCGTATTTTTTTGTTAGCGCTTTTTACTGGAATTTTTCTTTTGGTGTTTTTAAGTCACGTCATTTTCTCTGTTGAGATTGTTCATAATAAGAAGGAAGTTCGCGAATTTTTACAAGAAGAATTAGAAAAAAGAGGAATTCGAAAACTTTCTTTTGTGAAATCTTTTGCGGAAAAAGATGCTATTCTTCAAGATATTATGAGAGAGTATCGCGATTATGTAGAATGGGTAGAGCTAGAAAGAGTCGGAACGAAATACATTGCTCGAATTGAGGTTCGTAAGATAAAAGAAGAGGAAGAAGATAATCAACCACGGGATTTGATTGCGAAGAAAAAGGGAATGATTTTGTCTATTGAGGCAAGTCATGGTGAAGTGGTGAAAAATGTATACGATTATGTAGATGTAGGAGACGTCATTGTTTCTGGTACAATTCATAATAAAGAAGAAGCAAAAGACTATGTTCGAGCTCAAGGAAAAGTATTTGCCGAGACTTGGTATACCGTGACAGTGGAAGTCCCTTATTTTTATAAAGAAGTGAAAAAAACAGGAAGAGAACAGAAATTGCTTTCGTTTCGTTTCTTGAATTTTGAATTTCGTCCCTTTTCTAAGTTTTCTACTAGCGAAGATACGATCCTTTATAAAGTAGAGAATCGTTTGTTTCCTCTTAGCATTTCTTATTTGTCGTCTCAGGAAACAGAGGTTGATGAAAGCTTATATACTTATGATATGGCACTGGAAAAAGCGCATGTGGAAGCTCGTACGAAACTTCTTAGTGCTCTCGGCCCAGAAGATGAAATTATTTATGAAAAAGGTTTGAAAAATTATGAAGAAGATAGTAAAATAATAGTAGAAATCTTTTTTAAGGTGAAAGAGGATATTACTAGTTATATTGAAATTCAGCAAGAACCAATCCAAGAATAGGAGGAATGTTATGACACCACTGGATAGCACTGTTCGTGAAGTAATGGAATTTACTTGGCCAATGATTGTTATTTGTGTCTTACTTTTTTCTTCTATTCGACTAATGGATATTTTTAAAAATAAAAAAGAGTTTGTTTTTTATAAAGAAGCATTCTTTTTAATTTTTATGATTTACGTTCTTTGCTTATTTCAAGTAGTTACTTTTGAAGATCCGGCAGTGGGAGATCATCAAAATAATTTAACGTTGTTTCACGAGATTTTGCGTTATCGTTTTGGAAGTCGTCTGTTTATTAAAAATGTCATCGGAAACTTTGTCTTATTTGTTCCCTATGGTATTTTTACATCCATTTATGCCAAATTGAGTAGTAAATGGCAAGCCCTTTTCTTAGTTGCGTTTGCCTCCCTTACTGTTGAGACGACGCAACTAGCTATTGGACGAGTTTTCGATGTAGATGATATTTTGTTAAACATTTGTGGAGGAATGTTCGGTTATTTTATCTATTACATCGTCGGAAAAATTGGTAATCGTTGCCCGAAGTGGATGCGTAGCAAATCTGCTTTGAATATCTTAACGAGTCTTATTTTATTGGGAATGATATTTTATGTATGGAGAGTGATACATGTATGAGTTGTTTTTATCTTTTTAATGAAACGGATGTGGATTTAAAACAGGAAGAAGAAACTCTTCGAAAACTTCTTTCTTTTGCGTTAGAAAAAGAGCAACTGAAGGATGTAGAGTTTAATATAATTTTTATTGATAATGAGAGGATTCAAGAGATTAATCGCGTGTATCGTGGAATCGATCGGCCGACGGATGTGATCAGTTTTGCATTAGAAGACTATAAAGAAGAAGGAATTGTTCATCGGATGCTGGGAGATATTTATATTTCTGTAGAAAAAGCCAAAGGACAAGCTGAAGACTATGGACATTCTTTCTTACGAGAAATTTGCTTTTTAGCAGTTCATGGATTTTATCATTTGTTAGGGTATGATCACATGGTGCCAGAAGAAGAGAAAGTAATGTTTCAAAAGCAAGAGGAATTATTAGATGCTTTTGAAATTAGGAGGGAAGTAGAATGAAAAAAGTAAAAAGAAGAAAAGATGAAGGAACTATATTACAACGGTATAAGAAAAGTTTCTTTCATGCAGTAGACGGGGTTATTTACGGAATTGAAAACGAGCAAAATATTTTAATTATGATGATTGCAGCTGTTCTTGTATTAGTACTCGGTTTCTTTCTTCCACTTAGTATGGGAGAGATTATGTTGTTGCTTGTTTTAATTGCCGCTATTTTAGCTTGTGAGATGATTAATACGGCAATTGAGGCAACGATTGATTTAATTACGATGAAGGATCATCCTCTTGCTAAAGTTGCGAAAGATTGTGGATCGGCAGCGTCCTTTCTTTTGTGTTTTGCATCCCTTATTTGTGGGGTTATCATTTTTGTCCCTAAAATTTTAGCACTTTTTTAGGAGGGTTTATGAAAAGCGGATTTGTTAGTATTGTAGGACGACCTAATGTTGGAAAAAGTACTCTTCTTAATTCTTTATTAGAAAGACATTTAGCGATTACTTCGAATAAAGTAGGAACGACCAGGGCGATTATTCAAGGAGTTTATCAAGATGAGGATTCGCAAATTATTTTCTTGGATACTCCAGGAATTGCAAAACCAATGGATAAATTAGGGACGGTACTGAATCAGAAAAGTTATTCTAGTTTGGATAGGGTCGATATTATTTTATTTTTGGTCGATTTAGAAAAAGGATTTGGAAAAGGGGATCAGTTCATTTTAAATCGATTGAAGGAGATGAATCTTCCAACGTTTTTGATTTTAAACAAGATTGATCGTATGACAAAAGAGGAATTATTAGCTTGTATTGCTAAGTGGAAGGATCTTTTTTCTTTTCAAGAAATTATTCCCGTTTCTGCCAAAACAGGAGAGAACTGTACTACTCTTTTGAACGTATTAAAACAATATTTACCATACGACGGTAAGTTGATAGAAGACGATGTTGTGACTAATATTTCAACAAAATTTTATATTAGTGAAATCGTTCGCGAAAAAATTCTTCATCTCACCGAAAAAGAAGTACCTCACGCTGTTACTTGTTTAGTCGAAGAACTCCATGAGGAAAAAGACAAAGTAATTATTCGCGTATTGATTATTGTCGATCGCGATTCGTTGAAAAAAATTATTATTGGTCATAAAGGATCGATGATTAAAAAGATCGGTTCTTTATCGCGAGAGGATTTAGAAGAGTATTTTGGTAAAAAAGTATATTTGGAAACATTTGTAAAGACGATGGAAAATTGGAGAGAAAGAGAAAAATATTTAAAAGAACTAGGAATTAGTGAATTAGAAAATTAGATTTTACACAATATATAATAGGTGATAAAAATGGATAAATTATTATGGAATCTCTTTAAAGAGACAGGAAGTATCAACTATTATTTATTGGGAAAAAGAATTAAAAGAAAGTAGGAAGTATGGCAGTTGTTCAAGTAGAAGGAATCATTGTAAAAGAGGTAATGTACCAAGAATCGAGTAAGATTTTGACGTTGTTTACGAAGGAGTACGGAATGATCGGCGTCCTTGCCAGAGGATGTCGTTCGCCGAAGAGTAAACTGCGAGGAGTTAGTATGCGTCTTACTTATGGTATTTTCTACTTGTCTTATAAAAACAATGGTCTTTCTACTTTAACCCAAGTGGATGTGTTAAATCCCTTTTCTCATATGCTTATGGATATTGAGAAAATTAGTTATGCTACTTATTTGTTAGAATTAACGGAGCAGGTAGCCAAAGAATCTTCGGATCCGGCTCTTTTTGAGTTGTTTAAAAATACGTTATTGAAAATAGAAGAGGGGTTAGATCCCGAAGTTTTGGTGATGATTTTAGAAGTACAGTATTTGTCTTTTTTAGGTGTTTCTCTTTGTACTTCTTGTTGTACGATCTGCGGTAATACCAGTCATATTCGAACGATTTCCGTTGATGCGGGAGGATTTTTATGCGATGCTTGTTATCGCGGAGAAAAATTATATAGCGAGAAGTTTCTCCAGTTGATTCGAATGTTTTCCTTGGTCGATATTGCGAAAATTTCGAAATTATCCATTCAAGATGCTATGAAAAAAGAGCTTCGTGATTTTTTAGAATATTATTATGAAAAATATACCGGTCTTTATTTGAAGAGTCGGAATTTTTTGAAAAATTTAAAGAAGATTGGAAGTTGAAGTATGAAAAAGAAGTTAAAAAATCCCTATCTTGTAACCGGGCTTTTGGTGTTTGTTTTATTTTGCATTTTATTTATCGTTAAAAAAATTTATCCATTTGGAAATAATACTTTAATTTATGGGGATATGCATGATCAAATTACCGCTTTTTATTATCATTTTTATGATGTGTTTCATGGAAATGCGAGTCTTTTTGTTGATTTTACAACGAGTGGGGGAATTAATTTTTGGGGTATTTTAGCCTATTACATTTTAAGCCCCGTATCCCTTCTTTTGTTGTTTTTTCCAAGAGAGGATCTTTATTTGGCAGTTTCTTTGGTCATTGCTATTAAAATCCTGATCGCCTCTCTTACCTGTCTTTATTCTCTTCGTGTTTTATTTCAGAAAAAATTATCTTTTTGGATTAGTATCTTGTTAGCCATTTCCTATGCTTTCTGTGGTTATAATCTGTTGATGTATCAAATTACTCCTTGGATGGATGCCATGTATTTATTCCCTTTGGTCATCGTCGGACTTAAGAAAGTTTTGGAAGGGGAAAAACCTTATTTATATTTAGTTAGTTTAACGCTTTCGCTTATTTTTTCTTTTTACGTGACTTCTATGAGTCTTATCTTGATTCTTTTATTAACATTTA
The DNA here is from genome assembly GCA_944332535.1 of uncultured Bacilli bacterium. GTDB lineage: Bacteria > Bacillota_I > Bacilli_A > RF39 > UBA660 > MGBC162581. Next base: position 2,284 of record CALVKE010000018.1, on the reverse strand, counting down.
TTTATCTTGTTGTCTTTCAAGAAAAAAAGAATTGGAAAAAAAGAATTGCGGCACTAGGAATTTCGACGCTTTTAGCGATTGGAATGAGTCTTTTTATTATATTACCGACAGGATTACAGATTTTAGAGTCGTCTCGTTTGCAAATTTCGATGTCTACGGTTTTTAATTCTAAATTAGGACCAATTCTCGATAAACTTTCTTTCTTCCTTCCATGTAGCTTTTTGCTTGCTTGTACCCTTTTCTTACTTTTCCATTGGAAGGATCATAAGAAATTTTTAAAATGGTACATTCCTTCTCTTCTTCTGTTAGGAATTCCTTATATTATTGAACCGATTAATAAAATGATCCATTTCTTTTCCTATGCTTATTTTCCAAATCGATATGGATATATGATCTTCTTCTTTTTAGTATTAGGAGCTGGATATTATTTTGTCGCTCGAAAAGAAAAAGAGGGCAAGCGATATGCAAATGTTCTTTGTATTGGAGTTAGTGTATTCGTCTCTATTGTTTCTTGTTATTTAGTCGTCTCTTCTTATCCGGCTTTTCAGGATTCTATTTTCCATTTAACCATTTCGGGAAACCGTACGTTATTTCTTAAAATGGCTGTTATTTGTCTATTATTTCTAATTGGTTATTTAACCCTTTTCTATTTCGGACGGAAGAAAAGTCGGATTGCTGTCGGTTGCTTTTTTGGATTATTTTTCTTCCAACTGGGATGCAATTTATTCCTTTATTTTGGCCTAGAAAATTATCAACATATTATTTTACCTCCTTATATGGCACTAGAAGAGATGGAGAAAAGTTATCGAACGGGAGATGTTTATCGGATCAAAAATAATGTTTCTTCGATGGTGACTAACAGCGGAATGGTTTCTCGTTATGCAAATTTGGATCATTTTACTTCTTTGGTCAATGGAAATAATCTAAAAACATTGAAACAATTTGGTTATCATACGTATTGGACGAAAACTTCTTCGAAAAATGGGACACTATTTGCGGATAGTTTGCTTGCTAACCAATACTATTTAACAACAAACGTAAAAATGGATGAATGGTACGAACCTCTTTATTCTTTTACTAGTTATTACTTATATCGACTAAATCAACCATTATCCTTTGGATATTTCACAGAAAATATCGACTTTCAAGAAGAGGAAGATACGTTCTCTTTTCAAAATCGTATTTATCAAGCAATTACTGGTCGCAAAGATTCGCTTTTTCAAGTTCGGAAAGATTTTTCTTCTCATAATGTAGAAATGAAAGAAGAGGGAGAATATCAAACTTATCATATTGTGGATCCGGATGGAACCAGTTATTTAGAAACAGAAATTACGGTTTCGGATAAGCAAGTGTTGTATTTTCAAGCTTTTCGTTCTTTCTTAAACGGGGAAGACGGGAATGTTTCCAATACGATGAACATTTATGTGAACGATCAGTTAGTAAGATCAAAATATCCTTCTTCTTCTAGTAACGGTACTATTTTATTGGGAACTTTCGAGGACGAAGTAGTGAATATAAAGATTGAATTTTTAAAAGATGTTTCTTTCCGTTATCTGGCTCTTGGAGCAATGGATGCTAACCTTTGGACTCAGTTTGTGAAAGAAGAAGCCGTCGATAGTGACGTGATATTTGACCGCAATAGAATTCAAGTACAAGTTTCTAGTGAAGAAGGGGGATTATTCTTCTTACCAGTTACTTATGACGAAGGATATAGCGTGAAAGTAAATGGAGAAAAACAAGATGTAGTAAAAGTTTATGGAAATTATTTAGGAGTAGAGTTAGAAAAAGGAGAGCAAGAAATCCACTTCCAATATGTTCCGAAAGGATTTTCTACGGGTATGATCATTAGTTGTCTTTCTTTTCTTCTTACTATTTTCCTTTTCTCTTCTTCTTTTTATGAACGACTTCTTTCTTGTCAGTGGTTTTCTACTTTTGCTAGTGTTATTTACTTTTTTCTTCTTGCTCTTGTTTTCTTCTTCGTTTATTTTGTTCCGTTTGTCTGCTTTTTCTTATCCTTTTTCTTCCATATTTTATAACATGGAGAAAGTCGTAAATTTTTAGACTAGAGTCCGTTTTTTAACGGATCTTTTTCTTTATCAGATTTATTGACGTTTTCTAGTAATAAACGGAAATAAGGTTGATAAAAGATATAATTTTAGTAGATAATTATATAAATTATTCCATGACGAAAATACGGAGGTTATTTCCGTTTTTTAAACTTATTTCCGTTTCTTTGTAGAATTTATATTATTGATAACAAATAAAGATGAACTTTATTTGTATA
>CALVKE010000017.1 GCA_944332535.1 uncultured Bacilli bacterium | reverse complement strand
ATAGATGACAATAGTTTGTCATGTTCAATACCTCCTTTAATGACAAACAAATTGCTTAAGAAGATATTATATACATTTTTAAAACTAACTGCACATTAATTGTGCACTTTCAAAAAAAATCAACCATCTTTTAAATCCATTTAAATTAAACTCAAAAAACATTGTTATTATATTAATATTATGGTATAATAAATCTCGATTGAGGGGGAATTTACATGGAAAAAAAAGAAAGAAACAGAATCATAGTTATGTCTATTATGACTTATTATGCACGACAAATATTTGACGAAACAAAAGGATATGAATTTAGGAAATCACCATTAAAAGACCAAGACTTAGATAAAAAAATTTATGTGTATTCTGCAAAAGAAGACAAGGCATTAATTGGATATATGAAAGTCTCAGAAATTCTAAAGGGTAATACCACGCAAATTTTAAAATCTACTGGTTACGATGTGAGACCAGATGGCCATGAAATTGTCGATTATTATGGGAAAGATTTTCAAAGATGTTGTGCTTTAAAATTATATGATGTAACTGAATTTGAAGAGTATCTAACATTAAGAGACATGAGGAGAATTGATCCGAATATTAACTTACCACAATATTATTCCTACATTTATGAAAATAATCCTTTATATGGTGTTATTAAAGAATGGGATGCGGCATTTAGTTTAGATGGGAATGTATGTAAAAACCCAGTTAAACAGAAACAATTGATTTTACAAAGAGGTATAGAAAGAAGGAGAAGATAAAATGTCTAATGAGATGAAATTACAACCAGAATATTACAATTTTATATTAAATGGTACAAAAAGGATTGAAATAAGATTATATGATGAGAAAAGACAAAATATAAAATTAGGTGACACAATTAAATTTTTAAAAGAGCCTGAACTAACAGAATCTTTTAATGCTAAAGTCATTGGTTTATTAAGATATAACTCTTTTGATGATATGTTTAAAGATTTTGATATTACTATTTTGGCTGATAAATCTATGACAAAAAAAGAACTAACTAAAGTATTAGAACAATTTTATTCTAAAGAAAAACAAAAACAATACGGTGTATTAGGTATAAGAATAGAATTGATAGATAATTAATAGTCTCTATTTTTATCGTTGTCAAAGCAATAAAAAACGTTAGAATAAACAACATATTGAGGAGGCTTGGTTTTATGGTTTATATCGAAAGTTTAAAAAGTTATATCGGGAAAATAAGTGATGAAGAATTTGTCACTTTAGCTAAAAGGATTTATGACATTACTGATTTTATCTGTGAAGATTATCCCAAACATAAAGAATGGTATTTTCATAAGCAATTACCTAGAATTTTTACACCAAGTGGTGAGATTTTATTTGCCAGATCAGAAAGTGATGCTAATACTATATTAGCAATGGCCTGTTTAAAAAAAGAGGAAGAAGAAAAGAAAATTTGTACTCTATACGTGTCAGATCAATGTAGAGGTCAACATTTAGGAACAAGAATGGTAGAAGCTTCTATGGATTTTTTAGAAACTACAAAACCGCTAATTACATTAGCAGATTATAAATTACCCATGTTTCAGCCGATTATAGATAAGTATAGATGGGAATTAACCGAAATTGTTACAGGATTATATAATGATCGAGCTAAAGAACTATGTTTTAATGGAACACTTACAAACCAAACTGATATAGATAAACAAGGTCCATCCTTAGTAAAAAAAACTAAGGATAATGATTAGTTTAATACTCGACAGTAAATATATAAATAAATATATATGATATAATAATCTATCAAATAAACTTTTTTACTAAAGTGTGCATAGCGCCTCTTTAGTAAGACTTCTAATTGATTTAAACCTTGATTTTTCAAGGTTTTTTATTTTTCTAGGTACTATTTAGGTACTATTTTTATAAATTATCTAATAAATACACCATTTCATCTTGAACGGTTGAGAATAAATGCATATGCTAAAAAATTGATTCTATTAAATTTATTGATAATTTAAAGAGATTATATAACAAAAGAAAAAGGCGATTATGAATGCAATGTTTGAACTGAACCCCAAAAGTTGGACAGTTTATAAATAATTTCTAATTAGAGGATTGTAACCTGTAATTTACAGGAGACAGTCCTTTTAATTTTACTTTAATTCTATCATAATTATAATAATTAATATAGTCATCTATTGCTTTTATCAAATCATCTAATGTTTCATAATTATCTTCTTGATCATAAAACATTTCTGTTTTTAGTATTCCAAAGAAATTTTCCATCATTCCATTATCCATACTATTTCCTTTTCTAGACATGCTTTGTTGAATTCCTTTATTCTTTAATCTTTGTTGATAAGATTGATGTTGATATTGCCATCCTTGATCTGAATGAAATATTAATCCTTCTAAATTTTTACCATCAAATGCTTTATTAAGCATATCATTTATTTGTTCTAAATTAGGTGATTTAGAAGTGTTATATGATATTACTTCTCCATTAAAACCATCTAAAATTGGAGATAAATAACATTTTTCTCCACGAAGATTAAATTCAGTAACATCTGTATACCATTTTTGATTGGGCTTATCTGCATAAAATTCACGATTAATGTAGTTATCAGCTATTTTACCAACAGTTCCTTTATAGGATGAATATTTTCTCTTACTTCTCTTTAAAGGTTTTAAACCTAATTTTACCATTATTCTATAAACTTTCTTATGATTAACATTATAGCCTTGATTTCTAAGTTCTAATGTAATCCTACGATAACCATATCTTTCCTTATTATTAATAAATATTTCCTTTATTTTATCTATTATTTCTTTATTTTTATCATCTTTGTCTGTTTTAGACAAAGTATAATAATATACAGATTTAGCTAAGTCTGATACTTGTAGAAGAATCATTAATGGGTATTTTAGCCGAAGTTCACTTACAACATTTACTTTTTCTTCTGTTGTTGATTCTTCCTTGCTTGAACAACGGCTCTCAATTTTTTTGAGTATTCTAGCTCAGCTTTCAAATATAAATTTTCTTTTCTTAATCTTTCGTTTTCTTCTTCTAGTGTTTCGTGTTTTTTAGGTTTACTTTCTTTTTTATTCATAGTTGGACGTCCTCTCTTTCGTTCAACTATATTATAACCCATTTTTTTATATTCTCGTATCCAATTAAACAAAATTCCATTACTTAATAAACCTTCGTCTATAGAAACGGATAAAACTGTTTCTCCACCTAATAAAACTCTATTAATAATTTGTTCTTTTTCATACTTGTTAAATTTTCTATTTTTAGTGGTTCTAAGAATATCATATCCATGTTTATCTATTAATCTAGTTAAATAATTAATTTTATCTTTTCCTATCAAATATTTTTTTGATAAGTTAATTCTTGTTTCTCCATTTTTTCTCTCATTATATATATTTATTTTATCTTCATAACTTAATTTTGACATATAAAAACCTCGTTTCTATGTCCAAAAAACGGGGTTCATATCACTCTCGTATCATCTTTTTAAAGAAATTTAATTTTTATAAATATATTTTTCCCTTTTTGAACAACTAGTGAACCGTTTTCTAAATCATCATGGTCAACTACTTTAGCAATACTATTTTCTCTTTTTCCATTGATTTTGATTCCATTTTGCTCAATAAGTCTTTTCGCTTCCGATTTAGAAGAAACCAGTTCTATTTTTAAAAGTAATTCGATTAATGGCAATCCTAACTCTTCTTTATTTAAAACTGTCTCTTTTATGTTATCAGGAATCGCTCCCTTTGCAATAGCACGATATTTTTCCACAGCCTCAGCTATAAACTCTTCTCCATGATATAATCTTATTATTTCTTTTCCAAATTCTTGATGAGCGTGAACAATATCTTCTTCGATCCATTTTTTATAAACATTGGTAGGAATGTCAGTTGTTAGCTGAAAATAAACTTCTAGGCAGGCATCAGGAATTTTCATGGCTTTCTCAAACATAGTAAAAGGATCTTCATCAATACCAATATAGTTATCTAACGATTTACTCATTTTTTCTTTTCCATCTAACCCAACTAATAAAGGAAAGACGATTACGTCTTGCGGAGTCTGACCATAATCTTTCTGTAACTCTCTACCAACTAATAAATTAAAAGTTTGATCGGTACCACCAATCTCAATATCTGCCTTTATTGCTACGGAATCATAACCTTGCATCAAAGGATACATAAATTCATGTACACCAATTGGAGTATTATGAGTAAAACGATTATGAAAATCATCTCGTTCTAAAAGTCTTGCAACAGTATATTTTCCTGTCAATTCCAAAATGTCTTTAAAGTTTAATTTGCTTAACCATTCTGAATTATAAGCTATTTTTGTTTTATCTTTATCCAGAATCTTAGTTACTTGCTTAAAATAAGTTTCTCCGCTTTGTCGTGTTTCTTCGAATGTCAACTGCGGCCTTGTTTTACTTTTTCCACTAGGGTCACCAATCATAGCAGTGAAATCACCAATGACAAACACAATTTCATGTCCCATGTCTTGTAATAATTTTAACACTCTTAAAGGAACAGTATGTCCTAAGTGTAAATCCGGTCTTGATGGGTCAGCACCGAATTTAATGACTAATTTTTGCTTACTTTTTAATTTTTCTCTTAATGAATCTTCGTTAAATATTTGAACTGCTTTTCTTATGATAAGTTCAATCTGTTCGTTTTTATCCATATTTTTATTCCTCCTAAGTAATTTGTACAGTTAATTAAATTACAATCATTAAAGTAATAATAGTAATAATCACTATCCATACAAACCACCTCCTTGAAATAAAAAACGAGCAAACATCCGAAAAGGACGAATTGCTCGTGGTACCACCTTTATTTGTAATAATAGCTTATTACCTCTTATTGATAACGGATACTGTCCGATTAAAATCATCATTTGTAATTCATTACTTTATTTTTACTTATTTTCACCAACCATAAGTTCTCTACAAAATATTATAAAATAATTACTTCGAATGAATCGCTTTTTAATTAACTGACATCATTATACTATATTTTATGCAAAATAGCAAATTTCATAGCTGTTTCCTCGGATAAGCTCAGTTATATTAAGATAAAAATTATGATACTAAGGATCGAGTAGGGGAAATGAAAGCATTAGAACAAATTCTTAGCGTTGAAAGACTGTTTCCCCGTGAAAAATAGTTTCTAATATTTTAATATTCAATAATTGATCGATTTCTACCTTTAATGGATCTTGATCGACAATAATAAAATCAGCATTTTTAAAAGGGCGGATACTACCTTTTTGATTCTCTTCAAAATATTGATAAGCGGCGTTTATGGTTACTGCCCTCAAGGCATCTAGAACACTAATTCTTTCCTCTTCTCCTAAAATTATTCCATTTTTTGTTTGCCGTTTTACACTACACCAAATAGTTTGAAACATATCTGGCGGTAGTACAGGAGTATCTTGATGAAAGGTAAAAGGAAGATGGAGATTAAGTGCGGTTTTACTAGGACTAATATGATAAGAGCGATCTCCTAGATTTTGCAAATGAGTGTCTCCCCAATAGTATACGTGAGCAACAAAGAAGGAAGGAATCATGCCAAGGGAAGACATTCGTTTTAATTGATCTTTTCTTACGGTTTGTGCATGAATCATCACTGGTCGATAAAAATCTCTTTTTCCAAATGATTCACAAGTTCGAATAAATTGTTCGCTTGCCGCATCCCCATTGCAATGCACTAAGATTTGCTTTTCTTCTTCGAGTGCTTTTTTCAAAAAAGAATGAACTTCCTTATCTTGATAGACAGGGTATCCGCAATAAGAATCTTCTCCCTCATAAGGGGAGGACAACCATGCTGTTTTTCCTTGTGGAGAACCGTCTAAGATTAACTTATATCCGCCAATGCGATAATGATTTTGATAAGTCGCATATTCTGGATGTTCTAAAACCAAACTTCCGCATTCCTTCATATCGATGTAACTAACGATATCTAATTTTAATTTCTTTTCTTTTGCTAAAAGAGATAATAATTGAAAATCTTTTTCTTTGGTTAACCCATCTTGTGCTGTAGTAATTCCATAGGATAAATACATATCTTGTGCTTTTTCGAAATAGGAAGACATCTCCTCCAAAGAAGTAGTAGGTAACATAGAAGTAGCTTGCATAAAAGCCGCTTCTTCCAAATAACCGTTAAGCTTTCCTTCTTCATCTCGTCCGATGAATCCTCCTTGTGGATTTTTGCTATGATCAGCAAGCCCTGCTATTTTTAAAAAAGCACTATTCCCAACGCCCATATGACCAGATTTATGAGTAATCAAAATAGGAATATCACTAGAAACTTCATCTAATAATTGTTTGGTCGGATGTCTCTTTTCTAACAAATGATTATGATCATAGCCAAATCCAATCAAACAAGATTTTCCACTATGACAGTGCTTTGTTAAAGTTTCTTTTAAGGAGACAAAATCAGAGCAAGAAGATAAGTCAACGGTTTGAAGAGTCATTGCAACCTGTGCAATATGACTATGAGAATCAATAAAAGATGGCATTAAAACATTTCCTTTTAAATCAATATAAGTAACATCGTCTTTTTCTTTTGGCACCTCTTCATAATAAACTTCCTGAATAATTCCATTCTCCACTAAAACTCCTTTAGCATAAAGAGAGTCTTCTAGAGTTAAAATGGTTCCATTATAATATATTTTTCTCATAAATATCTTTTCTAACCTCCCTTCTATTATTTATTATATCATGTCCTATTTGAACGCTTTTTAAACGAACTTAACGATAAAAGTAAAAAGAAAGAAATGCTATTTCTCCTCTTGCTCTTGCTTCTTATTTTGGGTTTGTTTTTTCCTTCTAAGAAAGAGGAAGAAACATAATATCAAAAGACCGAAGACAAGAATACTAGCAACTATTATAATAATAAGAGTATGATCGTTATTCGAGGTTTCATTCGATGGAATTTCTTCGCTTTTTTCGATTTCTACTGGCTCTTGAAGTTCTTCTCTAGTAATTTGAATACTATATTCTTTTATACTACCGTCTTCTGCTGTTACAGATAGTTTGATTTCGTTTAACCCTTCTTTTAATTCAAAATCTCCAGTTCCTTGAATCGTAGCTTTAGCGTCTTCTGGTGTTGCGTTGATTGTTATTTTGTCAATAGAATTTTCAACTGTTACGTGATATTCCAAAGTATCTTTATGAAAGGTAAGACTACCGCTACTGAGTTCAATATTACTTAAATTATTATTGCTAGACTTGGTAACTACTACATCAGTAGGAGGTGTTGCTTTAGGAGTGGAAGATGGTTTCGGAGATGGGGTGGGAGAGGGAGTAACTACTTTCGGAGGGTTATCTAAATAAATATAACCGGTAATTCCATAACGATCCGGCGAAATAGTATATTCGCAGGCAGCAGGTTTTGCATTATCATAGCAAAGGCGATCTGTATCTTCGTTAACGCTATTTGCCATACAATCCTGAAACTCTTTATCCGTTCTATCAATACAAGGACCAGTAGAGTCCCAAACATATAAAGTATTTCCATCTACGGATTCTACGTATCCGACATGACCATAAGAAGTCCATCCTCCCCAAACAATGATGGAATTCGCTTTTGGTGTTGTTCCAACAGTATAACCTGAATTTCTAGCATCATTATACCAATCTTTCGCATTACCCCAACCAGGTAGTGTTATGCCAGCTTTTTCGTATGCCATTTTCCAAGCGTACCACGTACAGTTTGTTCCGTAAGGACCTGATTGGCGATAGGGATTAGTAGCAGCCTTCACATGAGAAAAAGGAAATAAAATCGCTGCTAAAAATAATATACTCCATAAATATTTTTTTAATTTTTTCATACTACCATACTCCTTAATTACTACTATTATGATACCAATTATACCATAAAATAGAAAGAACATTCCAACGAATAAAAAAATAATAGAAAAGAAGAAAAACGTCGATTTTATATTTATTCGATTATTTTGATGAATAGTGTATAATTACAGGATCGTGTGACCAGTTATAGAGGATTTCTAGTAGTAAAAATAGCTTTTTTATCCAATCACGATGATTATGTATTTCATATTTTATAATAGGGGATGAAAATATGAAGTTTTTTTTAGGTAATGGATGTTTTATTTTTGGCCCAACAGGACCAACGGGACCAACCGGACCAAGTGGAGGTGTAACCGGACCAACAGGACCAACCGGAGCAACGGGACCAACGGGACCAACGGGGCCAACAGGACCAACAGGAGCAACAGGACCAACAGGAGCAACAGGACCAACCGGACCAACAGGACCAACCGGACCAACAGGAGCAACAGGACCAACTGGGCCAACAGGAGCAACAGGACCAACAGGAGCAACGGGAGTAACAGGACCAACAGGACCAACTGGTCCAACTGGGCCAACGGGAGCAACCGGAGCAACGGGAGTAACAGGACCAACAGGAGCAACAGGACCAACTGGTCCAATTGGGCCAACGGGAGCAACTGGGCCAACAGGAGCAACGGGAGCAACCGGACCAACAGGTGCCACTGGTGCAACTGGTCCAACCGGACCATCGATCGATAATAATTATGCCTTGTTTCAGAATCAGGATACCACCATTCCTTCTAGCAGTTTAATTCCCATGGTACTTCAATTTGAAGGAGGAAGTCCAACTATAACAGTAAGTGGAAATACTATTACACTACCAAGTCCAGGAACCTATTTTATTTTTTTTAGCTTAACAGGTAGGCTCGGAGTCAATCAATCTGGAACAATTATTCCTATTATTGGTGGGGTAATTCAAGATCGTTATACCGTTATTAATAATACCAATAGTGTAAATAGTGATATTACTATTGAAAATGGAATACTAATTCAAGCTCCAACCAATATCACTGTTCAATTTTTTTATAGTGGTAGTGCAGATATGACTAGGGCAAATTTCTTTGTTTCCGTATTTAAAGTATCAAATGATTGAAACAATTTATGAGCACTACTAGAAAAATCCTTGTCAAAAAAGGTGGACGTTTATCCTGTTCCACCTTTTTCTTGCTTTTTTCTCCATAATGTGATATAATATCTCTGCTAAAAAGGGGGAAAGGGTTATGAACATATGGAAAAAGGAGCAGGAATTCGATTATCAACTTTATGAAGAAGTAGACTCTTTTTTTGAAAACTTAAATGGAAGTAAAGTATACGAACATCGCGATGGGCAAGCAACTATGGCATTAGACGTAGTAGATGCTTTTAAAAACCGTGAAATTTTATTAATAGAAGCTGGTGTTGGAATCGGAAAATCATGGGGTTATCTAGTTCCTTTGCTATATGCTAGTAAAAACGAAACAAAATTTAAAGGGTTTTTAATTTCCACATCTTCCATTGCATTACAAGATCAATTAAAAGAAGAGATTGAGAAACTCTCTGATATGCTAGATATTCATATACCTGTTGTTATTGCCAAAGGACGAAATAATTTTATCTGTAGAAAAAGACTAGAAGCATATATAAGCCGAAACGAAGAAGAACAGTCTTTAAAAGAAATAGAAAGTCAAGTACGAGATGGAAAAATCGATAAAACAGACTATCCTGATATACCAAGCCGTGTTTGGAAGAATATTAATATTAATTACGTTAACTGCGCAAATTGTCTCTATAATAGACAATGTAAATATATTCTAACTAGAAAACAATGGCCAGAAGCAAATTATGTAATTTGTAATCACGATCTATTAGTAGAAGCTTTAAAAAGAGATAGTAACGACTTTATTTTAAAAGATCCTTCCATTCTAATTGTCGATGAGGCGCATAATCTAGAAAATAAAATTAGAAATTCTTATCAAAAAAGTATTTCGAAAGATAAATTGGAAGCATTGATACTAAGAATTGACTTAATGATTCGAGAAGATGACTTGGAAGAATATGAAAGTAACCCTCTAGTTGAGTCTTTAAATAAGATTTTTAGAATGATCAGTACGAAAGCGAAATATCAATATCGTAAGAATTCGAAACAAGATATTGATGTGCTTGATGAAGCAATTAGTGGGTTTGATGTTTCTCAACCATTAGCAGAAGAGATCATAAGATTTACTCGAAAACTAGAAGCGTTTATTAAAGAAGCTAGTAAGTATCCTCACTTGGATAAAAAGCTATTAAATTCCATCTCATCTTTAAAAGAATTTGCAAAAGTGTTCCAAGATCTAATTAGTAATACGAAAGAAAATATATATTGGGTTACATTTTTACCTGGAACCAAGGACCATGTCTCATTGGAATATGTAAGAAAAGATATTGCCAAAGAAGCAGCAAAGTTATTAGGGAATAATGCTTACGGAAAAGTGTTTACTTCTGCTACGATGACAACCGGAAACGGAGATTATAATTATTTTTTCCACAATTTAGGACTTCAATATATTAATAATATTTCTATTACAAAAGAATATCCACAGGAATCGCCTTATGACTATCAAAATAACGCCCTTCTTTATTTAACGAAGGATGTCATTTCTCCTAAAAGTTTAGATCACGATCTTTATTTAGAAACTTTGACAACGAAAATAGAAGAATTAATTAATATTACAAAGGGAAGAAGTTTGGTATTATTTACTTCAAAAGTAGATATGAAAAAAGTGTATGACAGAATCAGTAAAATGCCTCATGATTTTTCTATCATGCTACAAACAGACGATGGAAATGCAGATGATCTAAAAACGAAATTTAAAGAGGATACGTCTTCCGTTTTATTTGCGACTGGTTCCTTCTTTGAGGGAATAGATATAAAAGGAGAATCCTTGGAAAATGTCATCATTACAAAACTTCCTTTCCCAGTAGTGAATCCTACTATTCAAGAAAAAGCGAGTCATTTTGCAAATGGTTTCCAAGAAGTTTATCTTCCAGAGATGATTATTAAATTGAAACAGGGAGCAGGGCGACTAATTCGAAGTGCAACGGATAAAGGAATTGTTGCTATTTTAGATTCTCGATACGAAGAATATGAAGAAGTTATTCTAGAGTCTCTACCATTTACTAATGTAACTACAGATATCGAAGATGTGAAAAAATTTGCAGAAGAAAAATTAGGTGTTTCCGATGATTCAAATGATAAAAAATTAATAAAAGCATAGGAAAAAAATATTTCCTTATGCTTTTTTTGTTATGCTTTCCTCTTTCACTGGAGAAGCTAATCTTAGAGGTGATGAGGTTGCGTATTAGAAAAAGTGTTGATTTAAAAGTGCTAGAGGAGTATCATTATTTTTATCAGGAGAATTTAATTTTTCCTACTTATCGCAAGGTTATTAAACAGGGAAAAGGAAGTGTCGTCATCGAAATTGTAGTAGAAACTAGATGCCTTTTTATCAATCGAAACTCACACATTTTGAAGCATCAAATGAAATATGTAAAGGATTTAGAAAAAGCCAATTTATTAGTCCCATAGAAAAATGAGGATCTTGCTCGAATAGAATATTATAAGAGGGGATAGAAATGAAGGAGATTACGAGGTTGATGATTTATCATTGGGACATGAAAGATCGGGATTGGTTAGGGTATCGATTGCAAAAAGGAGATATCTTTACCTATCATCATAATTTGTTAGCAAAACGCGATGGAGGAGAAGAAACAATAAAAAATGGAGCCATTCTTTGTGGAAAAACAGCACATCCTTACCTTCATATTATCGAGGGAAGAGATTATGAACTCTTTCTTTATTTAACAAATTTACTCGCTAAAGTAAACGAACAAGGATTTATGCCAACAAAGCAACAATTATTAGCAATTGATGCGGTATTAAGGCAGTTTGAAAGAGAACATCAAGAAGATCGTACGAGAAAAGGGAAACTATTAATTAAACAAGAATTTATTCAAGATAGAAGCTATTCTTAAAAAGAAAAGAGGTCAATTCCTCTTTTTTGTTGCAATTATTTTTTGATTTTTTGGAAACAATAAAGCAAAACGAGTCCATCTTTCATCGCCAAAAGAAAAGGAAGTAGCATAATTCCTGCTTTTTTAATTCCATCGACTCCAGTATGAGGAATGTCTACCATCTTTTCATTTTCCATAGTTATCAATACTTCTTCTTGTCCTTCTAAAACTTCAAAATACACTTTTTTGTCAGTAGGATAATAACCGTCTGCTGCCTTTGTTTCTATAAGATAGAAATTTCCCACAAACAAATTTTCAAAAAGAATAGTTCCCTCTTGGTTCGTTGTTCCCTTCGATAAAAGTTCTCCATCCGCAGTGTAAAGAGCTATTTGTGTACCAGGAATTTTCTCTTTCGTTTCAGCATCGATTTTCGTGATGAGAACGTTTGCCTTAGAAAGTTCATTTTTCCAAATGATCGAGTGTGATACAATAGGAATATTTTCTTCCTCATCCGAAAGAGTAAAGTATTTTTTGTCAGGATCTAAAAGATGTCCGTGGATTGTTTCTTTTTCCACCAGATAATACTGCCCTAACCAAAGATCATCGACACAGTAAAAGCCATTTTCTGTCTGAAATTCCTCTACTAATTCTCCTTTTCGATATTGTAATATCTGATTGGCAGAATAGATGTCTTCTGCTGCATAGAGTTGAAACCAAACATCATCTAGTAAAATATCTTGATAAAAGTAATTTCCCTTTTCTATTTCTACTTTTTCTCCATATTTCAGTATTTCTAGTTGTCCTTTTACAGGAATATTTTCGAAGAAAAGTGTTATGATCGGACCAAACTCAGGATCGTTTTCTAAAACAGTGGATTCATTAATAGAAAATAGAAGAGGGCTTTCTTGCCATAGATAGTTTTTTATGACTTGTTTTACTTCTTCTAATTGATAAGTGCCAAAGGGAAGATCCTTTGAAGTGACAAATGTTCCGTCTTCTTTTGTTTCGAATTCACAGGAATTTGTTTCACATACATATTGACCGGTATCTAAATTCTTTATTTTAAACCGTATTCCAGGAAGAAGAAGTGGCTCTTTCGTACTAGCATCTATTTTGACTACCTTTATTTTAGAAGTGATCATTTCTTCTTCAACTTCTACAGTAGGATTAGGGTTTTCTACTGTGATTTCAAAAACATGTTTTTGAGTATCTAATAGATAACCACTGGGTGCTTTTTCCTCTAAAAGATAATAAACTCCTAAAGGAAGGGTAGCTTCTGTTGATGCAACTCCTTCTTGGTTCGTTTGAATTGTTCCAATTTTCTTTCCTGTTTCGTGATAAATTCCATAAATGGCCCCCTCTAAAGAAGGACTTATTGAAAAGGAAGTATCATTGGTTGCTCTCTTCTTCAAAGTAACACTGCCTCCTTTTGCTTCTATGGAAAAAGAACTGTTCATTGGTAGAAAAGCCCCTCTTACTAGAATATCCTGTAATGTTGGATCTACATAAATAATGGGTGGAGATAAGTTTTCCACTTTTCTTTCAAAGTGGAAAGAAGTTTTTCCAAGTTGTAAAGCTTTCACAATTAGATCGTCTCCCTCCTTTTTTATTCCTTCTATTTCGTCTACTAGGGTATAAAGAGAACTCACTTTGTTCCCGTCCGAAATACGTCGCTCTTCTCCTAATTGTAACGAAATAGTCTGTCCTTCCCAACTAGGCTTTACCAAATGATTTTGAACAAGTTGCTCTAGCTCGGCGATCTCTTGGGTATATTTTTCTATTCTCTTTCCGTTGAGTGTATCTGTAAAGTAAATATCATACCCACGAGGAATTGTCTTCCAAATTAAAAATTGGGTAACACTATACCACTTTAAATCAGTATGCGTACCATATCCATAACCGTAATAAGCGAGTAACATAATTTTTTGCCACTCTTCTTCTGTAATATTTGCCCAACTTGCATGATTTTCATCATAACCAATTAAAAATGCATTTTTGTCAAATGCTGCACCCGGTTCAATACAATAGACAAATTGACCGTCTTCTCGTCGCTTGATCAAAGACATTTGTTGATATTTTTTTCTTCCATCCTTTTCTTTTACAATATAAGTGTTAGGAATCCATTTGGCGATATCATCAAAGCGATTTCGATATTCTTTCGCTAGTATATTTTGGGGAAATAAAAAAACAATTCCCAAAAGAATTCCCAAAATTAATTTTCTATACTTCATCTTTCACCTCCTCGCTCTTATTATTCACGAAAAAAAAGGGAATGTTGATACAAAAAAAGCGATAGAGGAAAGTTCTATCGCTCAAAAAGGACTAAGAATCAGAAAAATCTCGCTTTTTTTCTAAAATGGTACTTTGGAATCGAATAGGAAACCACCGGTCATAAAATATTTTTTTCCGTCGAAGGAGAAAAACTAATAAGAAAAAGTAAAAGAAGAAAAGGAATCCGGCCGTTCCAAGGAAAAATAAAATGTTTGGAACAGCATCCAAAGCAAAAGAATTTTTAAGAAAAATGGCAAACATGACAACGAGAATAGGTACCAGAAAGTAGAAGAAAAATAGAAAGAGCATGCGTAGAGATAGCCAAATAATAGGAGCAGATCGAATGACCATTTTTACATTTAAGAATTTTCCACCTAATGTTTTTCCGTCAAATAAAACAGGGATCACTACATAATAGACAAAAGCAGTCGTAATGACAGGGTAGGAAGGTGAAAAAAGTAAAACAGCAAGACCTAAACAAATTACGAATAAGAATAAGTCTAAAAAGAATAACGTAATTCTACGAAGTCCCGAAACATTAAGACCAATTTCGTAAGAACGAGCATCAATCGCTTTTCTAGAAGGAAGAAAAGAGGAAAAAAGACCCATAATAAAGTATCCAATGACTCCTCCCAACGTGTTAAGGATCAAATCATCGACATCAAATAAACGATAAGATCTAGGATAGATAAAGTAAAGACCACTGAGTTGTGTCAGTTCAAAGAATAAGCTGAGCAGGAAGGAAAGAAAAATTGTTTTTTTCAAACTACACTGATAATAATAACGCAAGTACATTCCAAAAGGAATCGTTAAAACAATATTAAATGCCACCACGTAAAAGCAAGGTTCTGTAAGTGCTTTCAAATAGGTCTGTGGTTGATTCCAAACAAAAGAAGTATTATCTAAAAAGTTTTCCACAAACGAGAAAGGAATCAAATTCATAGAAGGGGTCGTTAATTTGGAAACTTCTTCTATACTAGGAAGAGGTAATATAACCATAAAATAAGCAGTAATTAAATAAAGAATGAAAGAATAAATAATAACAACGCGCCATTTATGAATCGAACCATATTTATGATATTGTCCTAAAATAAAAGGGATTGTAAAAAGAAAAGCGATAAAAGGAAAAGTAATCACCGCCGTTTTAATTGTATTAATATAATTCATTGTTATCGCCTTCTTTCTTGTTTTATTTCTATAGAATTAGAAGTACTCTTACTAATTTTTTCTTTAACTTTTGACGAACTAACATAAAGTTGTAGCCTCTCATTTTAAGAACTGTAAAACTTCTAATAGTTATTATAGCATATAAAAAAAATATTCGAAGAAGGAAATAGAAATTTTTATCTTAAACAAAAACATCCTAATTAAAAAGATTAGGATGTTTAAAAATTTATTGTACCGTTTATTGTGCGTTACGAATAATAGATACAGAAGCAGAGTAATCTCCGTTTCTTACGAGGCTGAATGGTACAGTAGAGCTATTTATAAAGCGGAAAGTTGCTCCGGCTGTTACGGTAAATACAGCGTTTCCATTGATTGTACCAGTTCCTCCTTTTGCTACTGCATTATGAGTTGCGGAAGAAGAGATAACACCAGTACTAGGGGTTATTTGGTTGAGTGTTACAATAAGTGGAGTAGTAGAAGTACCGCTTTCTTTCTCGCATGCGTTTTTAGCATTGACCCACCAATGTACGATATATTGTCCAGCATTATTAAAGGTAAATACTCCAGTAGCAGGATTGTAAGTGATATTATTTGCTAAATTTTGTGTATTGAAAGATAATACAGCATTTACTGGAACATTGTCCGTAGTAGTATCATGTACCATTGCAGCGGCACTAGTAACAACTCCAGAAGGCCCTGTAGGTCCAGTTGCACCAGTTGCACCAGTTGCTCCAGTTGCACCAGTAGGTCCTGTTGGTCCAGTTGCCCCAGTTGGCCCTGTTGGTCCAGTTACCCCAGTTGGCCCTGTAGGCCCAGTTGCTCCAGTAGGTCCAGTAGCCCCGGTTGCTCCAGTAGGTCCAGTAGCCCCAGTAGCCCCAGTTGGCCCTGTAGGTCCAGTTGCTCCGGTTGCTCCAGTAGGTCCAGTTGCCCCAGTTGCTCCAGTAGGTCCAGGTATTCCAGCTAATCCAATAGGTCCCGTCGGTCCGGTTGGTCCAGTAGGTCCCGTTTCCCCTCCAGCTGGTCCAGTAGGTCCCGTAGGCCCTGTTGGTCCTAATAAGAAACAATTAAGCGGAAAGCAAGAATCATGATCACATTTGTTTGAATTGCACATAATTTTTTCTCCTTTCTGCTTTTAGTATATGTCCTTTTCAAAATTGGAACCATTAGAAAAGCATACGAAATCATCAAATTTTTAAATTTTTTAAACCCCGTTATTTTTTCCCTTTCTCCTTAAATAAAGCTTTCGAATCCAATCTACTGGTATAACAGTGAAGGCTAAAAGAAGAGTTACTTGAAATTCCAAGAAAGATAGACCAAATGATCGGAACAAGTTTCCTCCAAAATAGATTAAATAGATTTGTACAATGGCTATAAAACAAATGACAAATAAGAAGACTTTATTTTGAAATAAATTTGCTAAAATATTAATTCGATTCGTTCGGGCATTAAAACTGTTAAAGATCCCCATAAAGATGAAAAGCGCAAAGAAGGCGGTCATAAAATATTTATTATCTACATCATATCGATAAAAAGAATAGAGTAGTGGACTTTTCAAAAAGAATAAACAAAGAAGAGAGGAATAAATTCCCGTAAATAAAATTTCCCCATACATATACCGATTAATAATATTTTCTTCCCGTTTTTTGGGAGGTTCCTCCATATATTCTAAAAGAGGAGGTTCATAAGAAAAGGCAATTCCAGCCAAAGTATCCATAATCATGTTAATCCACAACATTTGAATAACCGTAACTGGTGTCTCAAATCCAATGAACGGTCCAATGATCGATAAACTAATCGCACAAAGATTAATCGTTAATTGAAAAATAATAAATTTTCGAATGCTTTTAAAAATCGTACGTCCATAAAGAATTGCTTTTGAGATAGATAGAAAGTTATCATCTAAAATGACAATATCACTAGCTTCCTTTGCTACTTCCGTTCCGCTTCCCATTGCAAATCCTACATCCGCTTTTTTTAAAGCAGGAGCATCGTTAACTCCATCTCCCGTCATACCAACAACAAGTCCCATTTCTTCAGAAAGACGCACCAAGCGACTCTTATCCTGAGGAAGACTACGAGCAACGACGCGAAGAGAGGGAAGTATTTTTTTTACCTCGTCATCTTCCATAGCACGAAGTTCATCGCTTGTTAAAATTTTATCTTGAGAAGACGTAAGCAGTCCGACTTCTCGTCCAATCGAAGTAGCAGTATCTTTATTATCTCCCGTAATCATAACAGTTTGTACTCCCGCTCGTCGAACCAATTCCACGCCTTCTTTGGCTTCTGGTCGAACATCATCCTTAATATAAAAAGCTCCTATTAGAGTTAAATTTTTTTGTTCCTTATAATAGAAACGATCATTATAAGCAAGGAGAATGACTCGAATTCCACGCTTTGTCATCGCATCCATTTTTTGAATTAATCCATCCTTATTGGAAAGAGGAATCTTTCGTCCAGACTCGGAAAGATAGTCGCTGCAAAGAGGTAAAAGTTTTTCTGGAGCGCCTTTGATATATTGTATTTTTTTCCCATCTTCAATGACGGCAGCAGAGTATTTGGCTTGGCTATCAAAAGGAATGACTTCTAACTTAGGAGATCGTAAGGTAGCATCTGTTTTGATAAATTCTAAAATCGCTCGATCCGTAATATTTCCACCGACGGCTTTTTTCTCTTCATTAAAAGAACTGGCGTTATTATAAAGAGAACAGTTTTTTAAATGATGGTGCAGAGTCTCGTAAGGAAGTAATTCCACTTCTGTTTTGTACTCTCGCAAAGTTCCACTAAGAAAACCAACTACTTCTAATTTTCCTTTTGTTAAGGTACCTGTTTTGTCTGTGAATAAAATATTTAAACTTCCTGCTGTTTCAATTCCTACCATTTTCCGAACTAGAACTTGGTTTTTTAACATTCGCTTCATATTAGAAGAAAGAACTAGAGTAATCATCATAGGAAGCCCTTCTGGTACCGCGACTACGATGATTGTGACACTGAGAGTAAGAGCATATAATAGATGACTGAAAAGCAATGGAAGGTTAGTTATCGTTGCAAGTATTTTTGTCATTTCAAATTGATTTTGAACAACGATTTCTGAAAAAAGATAAGAAATACTAACTAGGGCTGCTCCGCAATATCCGATGCGACTAATAATTTTGGCAAGTCCGCGTAATCTTATTTTTAGAGGACTTTCTGGTGTTTTTTCTTGCAATTCTTTTGCCATATGACCATAAAATGTTTCGTCTCCCACTTTTACTACACGCATGTAAGCTTCTTTTGAATATACTACTGTCCCACGATAAACTTGACAATTTCGAGTGGGGGATTTGTAGGACTCTTTCGTTTCTCCGTTAAGGCTTGATTCATCGACTGAAATTTCCCCCGAAACAATCACTCCATCCGCAGGGATCTTGTCCCCTGTTTGTAGTAATACCAAATCATTTACTACCACATCGTCGATTAAAACTTCTTCTAATTTTCCCTCACGTTTTACTTTACACTTAATTTTAGAAGATTCTTCCTGCAATCTTTTAAACGCTTCCTCACTACCGTACTCTGAAATAGTAGAGATAAAAGAGGCTAGTAAAATAGCAATGACAATCCCTAGTGTTTCAAACCAATCAAAGTCATGGAACAAAAAAATCGTTTTAACCGCCAGTGCAATTAAGAGAATCTTAATGATCGGATCTCCTAATGTTTCTAAAAATAGTTTCCAAAAACCTTCTTTTTCTTTACTACTAATCTGATTACTTCCGTATTTCTTTCGGTTTTCTAGTACTTCTTTTTTCGTTAGACCATTCCCCATAAAACGCCTCCTAGAAAAATTTATGAAAAAGTTGTCCCAGATATTCAATTTTTATAATAGATATGATATGATAATAATCATAAGAAGGAGGAATTTATGCAACAATTTATTTTATCGTTCATGAATCAATTTGGATATATTGGGATTTTATTATTAGTCGCTTTAGAAAATATTTTCCCACCAATCCCATCGGAGATTATTTTAACCTTTGGTGGATTTATGACGACATATACGAAATTAAATATTATAGGAGTAATTATTGCCTCTACCATAGGTTCTGTAGTAGGAGCCCTTGTTCTATATGCGATTGGGCATTTATTTAATAAAGAACATCTTATAAAAATAATTTCTGGAAAACTAGGAAAAATACTTCATTTGAAAAAACAGGATATTGAAAAAGCCGATCAATGGTTTGACACAAAAGGGCAAAAAACAGTATTTATCTGTCGCTTTGTTCCGATTGTTCGAAGCTTGATTTCTATTCCTGCTGGAATGAGTGATATGCCTATTCCTCGTTTTCTTCTTTATACATTAGGAGGAACGATTATTTGGAATAGTGTTTTGGTTATCTTAGGAAGTGCTGTTGGAGAAAATTGGGAAATGATTGCTAATGTGATTGATACGTATGCAACAGTAACTTTAGTAGTGCTTGTGCTTCTCGTAATTGTCGGTGGAATTTGGTTCTATCGTAAAAAAAGAAAGAAAAAAGTATCTTAAGGACCTCAAAATGGAAAAAGCAGAAGTAATTTTAAATCAAATTTTAGAAGTTTATAATACCCCTATGGAAAATGATCAAAAACATAGGGTATTATCCGAATTATGGACGAGGTATTATAAATTAGCAAAAGAAGAAGGAATATCTCTAGATCAAGCATATCGTCTTTACTTACTAGGAGAAAATGAAAGTTTTATCCTAGATCAACCGCCAGAAGAGAAAAAAGTAGATCAGGAAATGCTTCAGAAAAGTGTAGAACATGTCCGTCAAATTATCTCAAGTGGAGCAAAG
>CALVKE010000016.1 GCA_944332535.1 uncultured Bacilli bacterium | reverse complement strand
TAATAGAAATGAGGGATAATATGAAAATAATGTCAGTGAATGCTGGAAGTAGTTCGTTAAAATTTAGTTTGTTCGAAATGCAAGATGAAAGTTTAATTGCTTCAGGGTATTTCGAAAGAGTTGGAATTGAAGGTAGCTTTTATACAATTAAGTATAATGGCGAAAAGATTCGCGAAGAAATTGAAATGCCAAATCATACTGTTGCAGTAGAAATCTTACTAGATCGTCTAATCTCACTAGGAATTATTGAAAGTTTGGAGGATATTGATGGAGTAGGTCATCGTATCGTGCATGGAGGAGACAAATATAGTCAAAGCGTGCTCGTTACAGATAAAGTAATAGAAGACATTCGTGCCGTTTCTGATTTAGCACCACTTCATAATCCGGCCCATCTTTTAGGAATCGAAGCAGTTCGGAAAGCTCTTCCTAATGTAGCAATGACAGTTGTGTTTGATACGGCGTTCCATCAAACGTTAGAAAAAACACAATATATTTATCCAGTACCATACGAATGGTATACGAAGTATGCTGTAAGAAAATACGGATTTCATGGAACCAGTCACCGCTATGTTGCAAAAACCATTTCTGAAGTATTAGGAAAAGACGACTTAAAAGTTATCGTTTGTCACTTAGGTAGTGGAGCAAGTGTTTCTGCTATAAAGAACGGAAAATGTATCGATACTTCTATGGGATTTACTCCTCTTACTGGGGTCATGATGGGAACTAGAACAGGAGATGTAGATCCATCTATTATTCCTTATATTATGGAAAAAGAAGGATTAAATGCAGCCGAAGTATTAAATATATTCAATAAAAAATCAGGTCTTCTTGGTCTTAGTGGTATCAGTGGAGATTGCCGTGATATAGAAGAGGGAATAAAGCAAGGCAATGAACGTTGTAAATTGGCCATGGATAAATTTGTACAAACTATTGTTAACTATATTGCCGAGTATTATGTAGAATTAGGTGGAATCGATTGTCTATGCTTTACGGCAGGGATTGGAGAAAACGGAATAGATGTAAGAGAGGCAATCTGTCAAAAATTAGAGTGTCTTGGCATTCATATTGATATTAGCAAAAACAAAGTTAGAGGGGAATTAACGGAGATTTCCAAAGACGGAGAAAAAATCAAAGTATACGTTGTTCCAACGAACGAAGAATTGATGATTGCAAGAGATACCTTAGCTTTAATTAGATAGGATGATAAAATGTGGAAAGAAGTTTATAAAGAAATCAAAAAATACCCAACGATTGTAATTGCTCGTCATATTGGAGTAGATCCGGATGCGATGGCAAGTCAAGTTGCACTAAGAGATGCGATATTAGAGACTTTTCCAGAGAAAAAGGTATATGCAACAGGACAGGGAAGTAGTAAATTTACCTATTTAGGGAAATTAGATAAGTTAGAAGATATCGACTTTTCCAAGAGCCTTCTAATTGTATTAGATACTCCTGATTTAAAAAGAGTCGATACTTCTCATATCGAAGAGTATGCATTCAAAATTAAAATTGATCACCATCCCTTTATCGAAAAATTTTGCGATATTGAAATCATCGAAGATACCACCTCTTCTACTTGCCAACTAATTGCAGAATTTCTCTATGAAAGCAAGTTGGTAAAAACCAAAGAGATCATGGAAAAATTATTTCAAGGAATCGTATCGGATACCAATCGCTTTCTTTTTTCCAATTCGCGTGCAAGCACTTTTCATCTAGTTGGAAAAATGATGGAAGACTATTCTTTTTCCCTAGATACTCTTTATGAACCTCTTTATTTAAGACCTTTACGAGAGGTCCGTTTACAAGGTTATATTGAGCAAAACATGAAAATAACCGAAAATGGAGTAGGATATATTCATATTACCGAAGACGTTATCAATCGTTTTAAAGTAGATGCCTCATCCGCTGGAAACATGATCAATAATTTAAACTACATCGAAGAAGTGCTTGTTTGGGTAACCATCTCCGAAGATAATAAGAACGAATTAATCAAAGTAAGTATTCGTTCCCGAGGACCAGAAATTAATAAAATTGCTGAAAAGTATCATGGTGGAGGACATAAGTTAGCCGCTGGTGCCAGAGTAAAACAAAAAGAAGAAATTGATTTCTTATTAAAAGAATTAGATGAGGCTTGTCAAGAATTTATAGAGGGGGAAACGCTATGAAAATTAATGATGTAACATTAAAAATTAGTGCTGTCCGTATTAGTCAGTATCCTGAAGATCATCTTCCAGAGTTTATGCTAGTGGGAAGGAGTAATGTGGGAAAAAGTAGCTTTATCAATACGTTGGTAGGTAGAAAAAACATTGCCCGTACTTCTTCCAAACCTGGAAAGACGCAAACCTTAAATTTCTATTTAGTAAATAATGCCTTTTATTTAGTTGACGTACCAGGATATGGATATGCATCCGTCGATAAGAAGACCCAAGAAAAATTTGGAAAAATGATCGAGGAATACCTAGAGCATCGCGAGCAGATGAAGCGAGTATTTATGTTAGTAGATTTTCGTCATAAACCAACGGAAGACGATGTATTAATGTATAACTTTTTAAAATACTATAATATTCCTGTGACAATCATTGCAACCAAAGTAGACAAAGTGGGAAATAGCAAAGTAGAAAGCATCAAAAAAGAATTGTTATCGACGCTAGACTTAGTAGTAGGAGATGATCTAGTATTATTTTCTAGTGTGACAAAATTGGGAAAAGATCAAATCCTTCAAAAAATTGAAGAAATTACGATGGAAACTCTTTAAAAATAGGATAGACGTTGAACCAAAGAGATTCGCCGTCATACAATATGTTAGGTGATATCTTGTGAAAGTAGAGTGGCTCAGCAATGATAAATTAGTAGTTTATTATACTTTAATTTTCGATAATATTTTAGACTATGAAGTGGAAGACGTGAAGACCTTAATCAAGCTGTTAGTAATTCGACTTCGCAAACAGCACCATCTTGCTTTGCAAGGATATTATCATTTAGACGTCTATATCAATAAAATAATGATTTTAGAATTTGAACAAATCGACGAGTACGAAGAAGAAATCGATTTAAATATCGTATTGCATCTAAATCACAGTATTTTAGCATCTTCCGAAAATCGCTTTACCACTTGCGGAAAACAGTATTTCTATCAAGGAAGATATTATATGGATATCTTATTAGTGGATCTTGAAAAAGAAATTGAGTTTCTAGATTTTCATTATAAAGAAGAAGCAGAAAAAGTAAAAAAAGAAGGAATGGTAATACCGTGAAAAGAATTTTACTTTTCTCTTTTTTTTTGCTATAATAACCCTAGTGAAGAAAGGAGGAAGACCTATGAAGTTACCCACTGTCGCCTTAGTTGGAAGACCAAACGTTGGAAAAAGTACGATTTTTAATCGTATTGCTGGGAAAAAGATTGCCATTATCGAAGATACTCCAGGAGTTACTAGAGATCGGCTATACTCTGATGCCACTTATGGCCCTTATCAATTCCATTTGATCGATACTGGAGGAATCGATTTAGGGGATGATGCTTTTCAAGAAGAAATCAAAATACAAGCTGAAATTGCCATTGAAAAAAGTGACGTTGTTCTATTTATTGTCGACGGAAAAGAAGGTCTTACGCAAAACGATTTAGTAGTAAGAGATTTGCTTCGCAAAAGTCAAAAAAGAATTATTGTTGTGATTAATAAAATCGATACGAGAGAAAGTAAAGAACACATGTATGACTTTTACGAATTAGGTTTTTCAGAATATATTCCCGTTTCGGGAGAGCATAACATTGGTTTTGTAGAACTAATGGATAGTATCGTTCGCGATTTTCGTAAAATAGAAGAGCAACCGGAGGATACTCGGTTAAAACTTGCGGTGATTGGAAGACCAAATGTTGGAAAAAGTAGCTTAGTAAATGCTCTTCTAATGGAAAATAGAGTGATTGTCAGCTCGACGGCTGGAACGACAAGAGATGCTATCGACACCGTCTTTACCTACGACAAAGAAGAATTCGTACTAATCGATACCGCGGGGATGCGAAAAAAAGGAAAAGTCTTCGAAGCAGTAGAAAAATATAGTTTACTAAGAAGCCTGACAGCAATTGATCGATGCGATATTTGTCTTTTGGTAATCAATGCCGAAGAGGGAATTATCGAACATGACAAGCACATTGCAGGGTATGCCTTAGAAAAGGGAAAAGGCTTAATCATCGTCGTTAATAAATGGGATAAAGTAGAAAAGAAAGACATCAAAGAATATACGAAGCTTGTTCGAAGTGAATTTCAATTTATTACCTATGCTCCCATTGTGTTCTTGTCTGCCCTTACAAAAAAACGTCTTCATACGTTAATGCCAGAAGTATTAAAAGTTGCCAATAACATTACAAGAGAAATAAAAACAAGTGTCTTAAACGAAGTGATCGAAGAAGCGTATGCTCTTAATTTACCGCCTTCTTATAAAGGAAAACGCTTAAAAATCTACTTTGCCAATCAATCGGGTGTTTGTCCTCCCAAATTTACCTTCCATGTAAATAATAAAGGGCTTGTTCATTTTTCTTATGAACGATACTTAGAAAATAAATTAAGAGAAAATTTCGATTTTGAAGGAACGCCCATCCTTCTTCAATTCAAAAATAAAGGAGAAGAATAATTATGTTTTTTAAAAGCGATAAGATGGAAGCAAAGAGAAGTTTAGAAAGCTTAGAGCGCGCCCAAAAATTATTGGACGAACGATTTGAAAAACAACAGATTGATTTTGGAGCTTATCAAAAGCAATGCCAAGAATTCGGAAAAAGACGCGAAAAACTTCGAAAAGCATTAGGAGAAGAATTGTTTCAAGAAGTACTTGCTGCGTCTAATCAAAAAAATGGCTTTTTCCAATAAGGTGCGAAACCATAAAAAACTTTCTACATATAATGTGGTAGGAGGTTTTTTTATGTTTGGAGATAATTTTTTTAACAAAGTAGAAAAGAAAACGAGTGTAAACAAGGATACGATTTTATCGTTAGCGAATAAATTACAAAAATCCAATATGAAAGATGAAAAAGTTTTAAGGGATGTCATTCAAGAGATTAGTAACATGACAGGAAAACCAGTAAGCAAAGAAAAAGAGGATAAAATTGTAAGTACGATCGTAAAAGATAATATTCCAAAAGATATTGATAAAATGTTTTAATCCGGCGAAGAAAAAAGAGGGATTTTTTTGCGGTTTCATTACTAGGAAGAGAGAAAAATAGAACGAAAAAGTTCTATTTTTTGTTTCTACACGTATAGTTAATTGAACAAAAAGAAAGAAGAGTGGATAAAATATGGAAAAGAAAGATATCATTAAAAATATTGCAGAAAGAACAGGAGGAGACATCTATCTAGGAGTAGTAGGAGCCGTTCGAACCGGAAAAAGTACGTTTATTAAGAAGGTCGTAGAAAATTTAATTGTTCCGAATATCGAAGATGAATACGAGCGAAAAAGAGCGTTAGATGAAATTCCTCAAAGTGCAGGTGGAAAGACCATCATGACTACAGAACCAAAGTTTGTACCCAACAATGCAGCGAAAATTAAAATTGATGACTTTTCTTGCAATATTCGATTGATTGATTGTGTTGGGTATCTCATTAACGATGCCAAGGGAGCAGAAGATGAAAATGGCCCAAGACTTGTAAAAACACCATGGTATGATGATGCGATTAGTTTTGTAGAAGCGGCAGAAGTGGGAACAGAAAAAGTAATCAAAGATCATTCTACCATTGGAATTGTCGTAACGACGGATGGTAGTATCGGGGACTTTAAACGAAGTGATTATATTGAAGCGGAAGAGCGAGTAATTCGCGAATTAAAAGAAATTGGCAAACCTTTTATTGTATTATTAAATAGTACACATCCAATGATTCCAGAAACCGAAAAAATAGCAGAACGCCTAAAAGAAGAACATAATGTACCAGTTCTTCCGATGAATATTGAAAACATGAATAACAAAGATATGTATGACATTCTAAGAGAAGCCCTTTATGAATTCCCAGTCGTAGATGTAAAAGTAAACTTGCCAGAATGGATTGCTATTTTAAATCCAAAACATCCGGTAAAAAAATGTTTCATCGATGCCATTCGTGAAAGTGTCGTAGAAGTAGATAAGTTAAGAGATATTGAAAATATTACTTCCCATTTTATGAATATTCCAGAAATCAGTAAGTCTTATTTATCGGATGTGAACCCTGCAACCGGAGAAGTAACGATTTCGCTAGAAGCACCGAATGAACTTTATCATCAAGTGTTATCCGAAATTATCAATATCGACGTAACGAATCGTGCGGAACTGTTAAATTTATTCCAAGAGTTAAACGAAGCAAAAAAAGAATACGATCAAATTAAATTTGCTTTAAAAATGGTCAAACAAACAGGGTATGGAGTAGCAACACCAACGATTGATGACATGAAGTTAGATACTCCAGAAATTACCAAACAAGGAAGTCGCTTTGGCGTAAAATTAAAAGCCACTGCTCCAAGTATTCACATGATTCGAGTAGATGTTAACTCCACTTTTGAACCAATCATCGGAAGCGAAGTGCAAAGCAAAGAATTAATTAATTACCTGATGAAAGATTACGAGGCAGAACCTGGAAGTATCTGGAAAAGCGAGATCTTTGGACGAAGTTTAGATGCCATCGTACAAGAAGGAATACAGTCTAAGATCAATATGATGCCAGATAATATTCGTTTCAAATTACAAAATACGTTGACCAAAATTGTAAATAAAGGTTCCAACAATATGATTGCCATCGTATTATAAAGAAGAGCTCCCCGCTCTTTTTCTTTTTTATAGAGGTTGAAAAAGATCCTCGTTTCTGCTAAAATATTCTTATAGGAAAATAAAAAAGGTAGGGTAAAAACATGAAAGAGAAAACAGGAATTTTAATTGGGGTAGGAATCATTATGTTTGTTGCTGTTATCGCGACTAGTTATGCTCTTTTTCAAGTGACACTAAGTGGAAAGAAGAATTATCGGCTTTCTGTTGGAACGCTTGACTTTGAACTAGAGCAAGAAGAAAATGCGATTCGCCTAAATAACGCTTATCCTATGACAGACGAAGAAGGAAAAACATTGAATCCTTATGTGTTTACACTTCATAATACAGGAGATCTTACCGTTATGTATCAAATTTCTTTGGAAGAAGATGAAGAGCAAAAAAATGCTTGCAGCGGCTGCACCTTTTTATCCAATGATAAACTAAAGTATGAATTAAAAGAGGGAACGAGTGTCGTAGGATCTACCTTTTTATCCGATGTAGGAAACGTTTTAACAAGCGGAAATATTGAGGGAGGAGCAACAAAGAAATTTGAATTACGCTTATGGTTAGAGGAAGAAAGTACGACTGCCGAAGAGAATAAATACTATTTTGCGAAAATCAAAATAGAGGCAGAGCAACAATCCTAACAATAATTTTTAGAAATCTTCGAGAAAACCCTTGATTTTAAAGCTAAAAGATGCTATTCTGTATATGTAAGCATCATAGGTGTGCTTAAAAAATTAGGAGGTTAATGAAACATGAAAAAATCAGAATTAGTTGAAGCAGTTGCAACCAAAACTGGATTAACAAAAGCAGATGCAACTCGCGCTATCGATGCATTCTTAGAAACAGTAAAAGAAGCATTAGTAAGAGGAGATAAAGTACCACTAGTTGGATTTGGAACTTTTGCAACAAGTAAAAGAGCTGCTCGTGAAGGACGTAATCCACAAACTGGAGAAACTGTTCAAATTGCAGCAAGAACTGCTGTTTCATTTAAAGCTGGTTCAGCATTAAAAGAAGCTGTCAACGAATAATAAAGAAAAGCCTAACGGCTTTTTTCTTTTGTAGGAAACTCTTCCAAAAATAGGATTAATATGATAAAATAAGAAACGAAGAAAGTATTCTCTATAAGGATAGAAGGGAATGAGAAAAAGAGAAATATGGACCGGAAGAACAATAAAAAACTACTAGAGAAATCCTTAACAGTATTAAAAAAATTCGAAGAAGCGGGATTTCAAGCTTATATTGTAGGAGGTTTTGTAAGAGATTGGAAATTAAGACGTCAAACGAGTGATGTCGATATTGCAACCAATGCGACACCCAAAGAAATTCGTGAGATTTTTCCCGAAAATTGTCTTCCGAAAGAAGAATATGGTTCCGTTACTTTATTCTTCCAAGGAACTGCTTTTGATATTACGACGTTTCGTCGAGAAATTACCTACCAAGACTATCGTAAGCCCGTCGAATTTGAATATATCGATAAATTGGAGCAAGATTTAACACGACGAGACTTCTTAATGAATACACTATGTATGGATTCTAGCGGAAAAATAATCGATCACTTGAACGCGATGAACGATATCAAGACGAAAACGATTCATACCGTTGGACCAAGTAATGAAAAATTTCAACAAGATGCTCTGAGAATGCTAAGAGCCATTCGTTTTGCTACAGTATTGCATTTTAAATTGAGTCAAGAAGTAAAAGAAGCTATTTTATCGAATCGTTTTCTATTAAAAAAGCTATCTTATGAACGAAAAAGAAAAGAATTGGATAAAATTTTTACGAGTAAAAACATTCGTTATGGAATTTCCTTATTACTGGAACTTGGACTAGAAGAATATCTAGATTTACCTAATTTGCCAAAGTTACGTTATTATGGAGACTTATGTGGAATTTGGGCAATCCTAGATACAAAATATCCATTTACCAAAAACGAAAGTCAAATTATTCACTTGGTGCAACAAGCTTCCAAAGAAAATTTAAAAGATCCACGAGTGTTATATCGCTATGATTTATATGTTGCCATGATCGCAGCAGATATTCAAGGAATAAGTAAAAAAGAAATTACCAAGCGCTATAATCATTTACCGATTCAAAGTCGAAAAGAAATTGCACTAGATGGAAATGAGATTATGAACTTACTAGAAGTAAAGGAAGGACCACTCATAAAAGAAATTCTTGAAGATCTAGAAGAACAAATTTTAATGCGAAAAATAAAAAATAAGAAATTAGATCTAAAAAAATATATTGTGAAGCATTACAAAAAGTGCTAAGATAAAGAAACAAAAGGAGGAATCTATGAAAAGTAAGCAGTTATTAGAATTAATTCAAAGAAAAAGTATTACGGTTCCTCTTTTTCTATATCCGATGTATAAAACGTTAGACATTGATTTAGCTTCCTTTCTTTTTTTAATGTATTTAATGCAACTGGAAGAGCCAATTCCGTTAGATACGGAGAAGATGAGTAAGGATTTTTCTTGTGATAAAGAAAGTATTATGGAATGGTTTACTACTTTATTGGAAAAAGGTCTTTTAAGTATGGAAGTAAGAAAAAACGAAAGTGGAAAAATAGAAGAGGGTGTTTCTCTTCAGCCGTTTTATCATAAAGTATTAAAGTATCTGGTCGAAGAATTAAACGACGAGGAGCAGAGTAGTACGATCTATGAGGTAATTCAAAAAGAATTTGGAAGAATGCTAAGTCCTATGGAGTATGAAATAATTGGCGCATGGATCGATAGTAATATCAAAGAGGAATTGATTTTAGAAGCGGTAAAAGAAGCAATCTTCAACGGAGTAAAGAATTTAAGGTACATTGATAAAATTTTATACGAGTGGGGAAAAAAAGGATACAAAACGAAAGAAGACGTGGAAAAACAAAGAGCAAAACGAAAAGCGGAACTGGAAAAAGAGCCAAGAGAAAAGAAGGAAATTTTTGATTATAATTGGCTAGAAGAGGAAGACGATGAATAGAGTAGAGAAGATTACTAAATATTTGGATCAACTATATCCAAATGCTTATTGTGAGCTAAATTATACAAAAGATTATGAGTTGCTATTAGCAGTCATGTTAAGTGCCCAGACGACCGATAAAAGGGTCAATCAAGTAACCAAAGTGCTATTCCAAAAGTATCCTAGCTTGCCTGCTTTAAAAGAGGCGGATATTAAAGATTTAGAGCAGATTTTAAAAGAGATTGGTACCTATCATAAAAAAGCAGTTTTTGTAAAAGAGATAGCGACGATATTAACCGACCAATATCAAGCTAAACTTCCTACCAAAAGAAAAGAGTTAGAAAAACTTCCAGGAGTAGGGCGAAAGACCATTAACGTGGTGTTAGGAGAATTAGGAATCGAGCCAAATATCGCCGTAGATACGCATGTTGAAAGAGTAAGTAAACGGTTAGGTCTTGCTAAAGAAAAAGATAGTGTAGTAGAAGTGGAACAAAAACTAAAACGAAAACTAGAGCGAAAAGATTGGGTAAAGAGACATCATCAATTGATTTTCTTTGGACGCTATCATTGCAAAGCCATCCGTCCAGCTTGTGAGAAATGTAAGTTACAATCTATTTGCAAGTACTATTCGGAAAAAACACGATAAAGAAGAGGAGTTCTTCTTTTTTTATTGCCTCTAACATATAATGAATTGGTGATAGCATGAGTAATATAGAATATAGCTTTCTAATCAGCAGTTTAGCAGGTCTTTCCACACTTTTTGGAAGCTTCCTTATTTTCTGTCGAAAAACTAGTTCCAAAGTGTTAGCAGGAAGTCTCTCCTTTGCAGCGGGAGTAATGATCACCGTCTCACTAACGGATTTGATTCCCTCATCTTATGGATTATTAAGTCAAACTTTTTTTCCAGTATTTGCAATTTTGTTGCTTGCTACCTTTTTTGTAGTGGGAATGTTATTTTCGATGTTAGTAGATAAATATTTACCAGAAGACAAAGGAAAGAGTGGTCTTTATCGTGTGGGAATATTCTCTATGATTGCTATTATTTTACATAACATCCCAGAAGGAATTGCCACGTTTATGGCTTCTAATGTCGATAGAACGCTAGGACTATCCTTAGCTTTGGCCATTAGTTTTCACAATATTCCAGAAGGAATCAGTATCTCTGTTCCTATTTACTATGCTACCAAGAGTAAGAAGAAAGCGCTTTTTTATACTTTCCTTTCTGGAATATCCGAACCCTTTGGAGCTCTTCTTGCCTTCTTATTTTTAAGCCCGTTTATGAATGATATTGTAATGGGATGTTTATTTGCTATTATCGCTGGTATTATGATGCATATATCTCTTTATGAATTATTACCAACTTCTAAGTCTTATCGCGTTCGAAATGTTACTCTTGTCTGCCTTTTAATTGGATCTCTATTTATGATTGTCAGTCATTTCCTTTTTTAGAAGAAGATGTTATAATGAGATTAGGAGGAGAGAAGTTATGGATTATGTAAAAGGAATCATTGGTGGTATCCTTGGCGGCTTGGTTGCATCCATCCCTTGGATTCTAATTTATATCTACGGTAATATGATTTTGTCTGTTCTAGCTTTTATTATTGCGTTTGGTGTAAATTATGGATATCGTCTATTAAAGGGAAAAGTAGATAAACATCTACCACTTATTATTACGATTACATCGATTGCCATTGTCGTCGTAGTAACCACAGTTATTATTCCGTTACTATTGTTACAAAAAGAAGGATACTATGCTAATTTCTATAATTTACAGTTATTATATTCTGATTCTACTTATGTAACAGCAGTACTAAAAGATCTTGTTATTTCAGTTATCTTTACTTTCTTAGGAATTTCTGGAATTGTACGACAAATAAAAGACGAAGTAGAGATGTAAAAAACTCATGTTTTGCAGCATGAGTTTTTCCTTTAATGAAATAGAAAAAAGAGAAAAGTGTGTTTACCTTTCTCTTTTCTTTTTTATTTTACAGTAACCGTTCGAGTGATAGAATATTCTTTTCCACTATACTTGAAACGATAAGTAATCTTATAATTTCCTTGAATAGATGCAGTGAAAGTTGCTGCTTTCCCGCCGGTAAACTCTCCAACTTTACTTCCTTTAGGGTCTGTAACAGTTGCTGTTGTCATGACGGAAAGATTAACACTGGATGCAATACTGGTACCATTTTTCAAGAAATCAATTGGATTCGCAGAATCCGTATAAGTATCTCCTAAACTAATAGATACGTCTCCACCGTTTAATTTTACTTGGTATTGATCTGTAGAACCACCAGTGTTATCGCCTCCGCCACTTGATGTATGCCGGAACGAATAGGTAGCAGGATCACTTTGATTTCCTGTAAAGTTTTCAAATGTTGTAACAACTTTATAAGTACCATCAATATTAGTATTTGCATCAATTTCTAAATAATTATCCGTTGTAAATCCAAGAAGTACATTCTCATAATAAACGTTGTATCCAAATTTTCCATAACTAGCATTTGCATCTGGAGCATTTAATTTAGACCAACTAATTTTTAATTTTTGACTTGCCTCATCGTATGTTACTTTTAAATTGCTAACGGTTTGTAGTTTTTGATAAGTAGTAGATGTCTCTGTTGGTTCGGTTCCCTTTTTAAAATATTCATAGGTAATTTGATCCGCTGGAGTATTACTACTAGCAAGAAGAGGAGGGTTGGTTCCTTTTTCGACTGCTACTTTTACAACACTCGATGGAACTTCAAAGTCTTGATTGTTTTTCTTACAAATGGCTTTTACTAATTCTCGATATAGACGTCCTCTTTGTACAACGGCCTCAGTAGAAGTATTATAATGCTTACTATCTACTTCGTCGAAACCGTACCACATACCAATGGCATAATCTGGATCATATCCAACAATCCAAGCATCGTTTACGGCATTTCCTGGTAAATTATGTGCTTCTTGAGTAGCAGTATCAAAGTTGGTCGTACCAGTTTTTGCTGCTAAATTAACACCACTAACTTTAGCTCCAGAAGAAAGACCAGATTCTACTGCTGTTTTTAACATATCAGTAATCATGAAAGCCGTTGCTTCACTCATTACTTTTACTTTTTCACTTTCATAGGTAGTAACGTCTCCGTTATCACGATAAACGATTTTATTAACCGTTAATGGTTCTTGATAGTATCCTCCATTAGCAAATGCGGCATATGCTGCAGCCATTTGAAGAGGACTCGTACCATCTTTCGTAGTAAAGGCTCCTAATGAATGCGCCTCATGCACGTATCCATTTTCTACTTCTGCGTGAATTCCAAGTTTGGTTACAAAATCTAAGATTTTATCATTTCCTACTTCTTTACTAACCATTTGGAAAGCTTTTAAAGCTGGAATGTTACGAGATTGTGCAAGAGCTGTTCGCATTGTGATTTCTCCCATAAATTTACGGTCGGAGTTATTAACTTCTTTTCCATTCGTATAACTATGTGGAGAATCATCAAAAATTTGATAAGTACTCCAATCGAGATATTCGATACCAGGAGCATAATCGAAAAGTGGTTTTGCGGTAGAACCGATTTGTCGCATTGCTTGTGTTGCATAGTTGAAACTACGTTCCGTCGTTTTATCACGTCCGGCTCCTACTGCCACTAGTTTTCCAGTATCCACATCCACTACAGCGACTCCACTTTCGACATCTTCTTTCGCCCATTTAAAGGTTACTCCATTAAAGATATCATCAAGCGCTTTTTGTTTACTACGATCCATATTGGTATAAATTAATACCGGAGTAGTGTAAGGATTAATTCCGTATTTTACTTCTAATTCTCGAAGAACAGTATCAATATAACCTTGGTATTCGAGTGTTTTTCCTTCCTTATCTTTAATTAAATCTTCAACATGAATCGCTCTGGCAATATTAGCTTCTTCACTACTGATATAACCGTGACGAACCATCAAATTTAATACTTGATTTCGTCTCTTTTCTGTTTTATCAGGATTCGTGTAAGGATCATAAGAACCAGGAGCTTGGAACATACCAACGAGCATAGATGCCTCTGCTAGATTTAGTTCGTGTACACTTTTTCCGAAATAGGTCTGACTGGCTTGTTCCACACCACAAGCTTGATTTCCTAAACAATGGTTATTAACATAAAATTCGATAATTTCTTCTTTGGTAAAGTTCTTTTCTAGTTTAAAAACAGCAAGATAAATATCGGTAAATTTTCGAACGATTCCCTTCCATCCAGAAGACGCTCTAGAAGTTAAACTATTTTTGATTACCTGCATGGATAGAGTAGATCCTCCACCAGCATCCTCATTTCCTAATAATTGACCGATCGATGCTTTAATAAAACGAGGAGCATCAAATCCATTATGTTGGAAAAATCTTGAGTCCTCTGTTGCAACTAGGGCATCTACTAATACCTCTGGTAAATCAGAGTATTGGATATTTTCCCGTAACTCTTTTCCCAAACGAGTAATTTCTACTCCCTCGCTATCGTACATGATAGAAGATTCTTTATTTTCTAGTTCGTTGACATCAAAAGCGGGAGCTTGCATGATAACGTACGTAAAAAATCCTGCAACGCCGATAATTCCAACAATCAAACAAACAAGAAAAGCAATAAATAATCCATTAATGATTTTGCGTCGCTTTTTCTTTGTCTTTGTACTATCTAAGAATCGTCCTATCAATAGAAAAAAGAATAAAACGATGACAAATACAAGTCCAATTAATGCATCCGATACGATGCACCCAAGAATAAAAGCAATGACAAGGGATGCCAGCATGATAAAAAGCATTCGCTTATCCGAAGGAACAATATTTCTTTTTTCTTCTGGTTTTGTCGTCTTTTTCGTATTCGTTTTTTTGGCAGTTTTCTTTTGCATCAAAATACACCTCCATAAATAGTATCAATAACCTTCAAATAGTCAATCCGTGGAACATAGCCATCCGGTATTCGATACCCGTATTCTTGAAAATAAGAGTAGGGGATGGAACTTCTTGTTTCCCGTTTTAAAAAGGTTTGTAATCGTTCCGCCGGTAACAAATACGTCTCTTGTAATGTTTGAAAGCGAACGATTAAAAAACAGATGCCACCATGTTCTAGTACGCGAAACATATGCTGAATTTGATGTTCGTGAATATTTTTAAGAGGAAAGGACGTTTTCAAAATCGTCTCTTTGGCTTCAAAGTCAATGTACTTCCCGCGATAGACTCCGTTGTAATCGGTCGTCGAAGGACTTTCGAAAAACGCTTTTCGAATCATTTTTCCTCGCGATTGATAATCCACATCACTTACTTTGATCGGAGTCGGTTTCTTGTAAATCACCGCTCGATTCGTCTCTAAATAATATTGATTACTCAGATTAATTTCATGTTCCAAATCCATTCCACGATTTCCATAGGTTACCTCTTTCCAAGAAGAGGGTGCAGAATAGACTCTTCCATCTGGATATTTCATGATATCACCTGCTATAACATTATATCAAAAATCTCCTCAAATTACTATAACCTTTTGCTATTTTCTACCACAAAAAAGCACTAGTTTTGTCGAAAGAGATGTAAAGAGAGATATTTTTTGATAAACTAGAAAAAAGGATGTGGGGATATGAATTATTTACAAGTGATCGAAGTGTTAAAACAAATGGAGCAAAACGCAAGATGCGCCCGTTTAGAAACGCGTATTCTATCTCAGTTATCTTCTTTGAAAAAAGAAAAAGATAGAAATACATTTTCTACCTTTAACGATTAATTTCTGTTAAAATTGGTAAAATAATTGGCCGTCTTCCTGTTTTCTGCTCGATAAATGGAATCATCTCGGAAATTATTTTAGGTTTGATCGCACTAAGAGAATCATTTGTTTTTAAATATTTGGAAAGAATCTTACTAGATACATTTTCCAATTCTTTAATTAGTTCTTCATTTTCGTTAACGAGAATAAATCCTCTCGTCGTAATATTTGGTTTGGTTAATAATTCTCTCGTTTTGGCATCAATATTTGCTAAAATCACTAAAATTCCATCATTGGCCATAATTTTCCGATCACGAATGACCGCACTACAAATTTCTCCGATGCGGTTTCCATCGACATAGACATCTTCTCCCGATACACACTCTTGGCTCTTCACAATAACATGATCCTTTAACAACAAGACATCTCCATTGCGAAGAACAAAAGTGTTTTCTTTTGGAATTCCACACTCTACTCCTAAATCCGCATGACGTTTTAACATACGATAATCTCCGTGAAACGGCATCAAATATTTCGGCATTAATAAGCGAATCATAAATTTCAACTCTTCTTGGTTGGCGTGTCCTGAGGTATGAATATCACTAAGAGAAGTGTTCGTAAATACTCGTACTCCTTTTAAATAAAGTTTATTGATTGTTCGAGAAATACTTAATTGATTTCCAGGAATCGCACTAGAAGAGAAGATAACGACATCATCCGGTCTTAACTTAATTTGTTTGTGTGTTCCATTCGCAATACGAGAAAGCGCTGCAAGAGGCTCTCCTTGACTTCCTGTACAAAGAAGAGTAACTTCTCCAGGTTTTAATTGATTTGCTTCCTCTGGAGTAATTAATAAATCTCCATGTTCGATATAACCACCACGAATCGAAATCGCAATATTATTTTCCATACTTCTTCCAAACACACAAATTTTTCGATGATATTTATAACACGTTTCAAAAATATGTTTTAAACGATAAATATTAGAAGCAAACGTTGCGATAATAATTCGTTCTGTTCGATAACGATCAAAGAAATCAGAAAGTGCCCCATCTACTTTGGATTCACTAGTAGAAATCCCTTCATTTAATACATTCGTAGAGTCACTGATTAATAAATCAACGCCTCTTTTTCCAATTTCGGCCATCTTATGTAAATCGGCCATTGGACCAATCGGAGTAAAATCAAATTTAAAGTCTCCGGTTGTAACAATGGTCCCATCTTTGGTCGTAATACAAATTCCATGAGAATCTGGGATCGAATGGGTCGTTTTAAAAAACTCTACGCGAATATGGGAAAACGAAATAACATCTTGATCCGTATAGGCTTCTAATCCATCGTAGCGAATTGCCTTGTCTTCTAATTTCATAGCAATCAATTCTTTCGCTTGATTTGGTGCATAAATTTTTGGAATCGTAACACTTTGTAAAAGAAAAGGAATCCCTCCGATATGATCTTCATGCCCATGGGTAATAAAAAGGGCCTTAATCTTACTTTCGTTTTCTTTTAAATACGTAAAATCCGGAAGAACATAATCAATTCCTAACAGTTCTCCTTCTGGAAAACTAATTCCGGAATCGATAATGATAATTTCTCCACCACATTCGATGGCGTACATATTTTTCCCAACTTCCCCTAAACCTCCTAAAACAATTATCTTTGTTTCACTTGGTTGGTTATTATTTGTCAATTTTATAAACTCCTTTCTTTTTTTATAATAAAGAACTAACCGAGAAAAATTATAACATAAAGTTCGATAATTCGCAACTTTTTCTCGTCAAACAAAAGAAACTATGCTATACTAATAATGATTAACAGGAGGATAGATAACATGGGATTATTTAGTAAAATAAAAAGTGTATTTGGAAAAGAAGAAAAAAAGCCGGAAGAGCAAAAAGAAATTCAAGTGTATGAAAAAGGTCTTACCAAAACGAGGGAGACTTTTGTGTCTCGGCTCGTTTCCTTAACCAAGAATCATAGTAAGATAGACGAAGAGTATTTTGAAGAATTAGAAGAAATTTTAATTATGGCAGATATCGGGGTCAACACGGTCATGGAGTTTATCGATCGTTTGAAGACGCGAGTTCGCAGTGAAAAAATAGAAAATCCGGAAGAACTTCGGGAGGTTATTGTCGATGAATTATTTATTATTTATGTAAAAGACGATATCTTAAGTAGCAAAATTCAATTTGCGAAAGAAGGACCAACGGTATTATTGTTCGTGGGAGTAAACGGAGTTGGAAAAACAACGACGATCGCCAAACTTGCCAGTCGCCTAAAAGACGAGGGGAAAAAAGTATTGTTGGTTGCTGCCGATACTTTCCGTGCCGGAGCAGTGGAACAACTTCGTGAGTGGGCAAACCGCTTGGGGGTAGATTGTAGCTATAAAAATGAGGGAAGTGATCCAGCTAGTGTCGTGTTTGATGGAATTACCAAAGCCAAAGAAGAAGCGTATGATGTGGTATTAATCGATACGGCCGGACGTCTTCAAAACAAAGTAAATTTAATGAAGGAGTTGGAAAAAATCAATCGCGTCATTGGCAATCTTCTTCCAGGAGCTCCTCATGAAACGCTGTTAGTGCTAGATGCAACAACAGGACAAAACGGAATAAGTCAAGCCAAAAGTTTCCAAGAAATTACCAATGTAACAGGAATTGTTCTTACGAAATTAGATGGTACGGCAAAGGGTGGAATCGTCCTTGCCATTAAAGAAGAAGTAGGACTTCCTGTCAAATATATTGGACTAGGAGAGAGAAAAGAAGATTTACAAGTTTTTGATATTGAAAAATATATTTATGGATTGTTCAAGGATATGATGTAAGATGGATAAAAAATTTTATTATAATATACTCTACGACTATTACAAAGAACTACTGACCAAGAAGCAACAAGATTATTACGAAAGTTATTACTTTCAAGATTATTCTCTACAAGAAATTGCCGAAAACGAGAAGGTAAGTCGAAATGCCGTTTTTAATCAGGTAAAAATTGTATTAGAGCACCTTGACTTTTACGAAGAAAAACTACATCTTTACCGCAATCGGGAAAAAATTAAAAAGATTATAGAAGACTTGGATCCAGAAATCAAAAGAAAAATAGAAAAATGGATATAAAAGGGGAGATAAGAAGATGTTTGAAAGAATTCTATATGTCGGAGAACAAGATGCCATCATCGAATTAAAGAAAGAACTTATAAGTGGCGAAGATATTATGAATATGCCATTGGTGTTAGAAGACGATCAAAAGTCAATTTTAGCCGAAGTAAAATCGATTGATCAAGGACAAGCCAAAGTAAAGTTATTAGGAGAAATTACAGAGGGTAGGTTTGTCTCTGGAGTCCTTCGAAAACCGAGCCTATCTTCGCAAATTCGTTCTTTGTCGATCGAAGAACTTTATTTAATTGTCGGAGAAGAAAAGTATGGACATTTAAAAATGGGAACCAGTCCCTTTTATAGTAATAAAGAAGTATACGCCTCTTCCAACGAACTCTTTAGCAATCATATTGCCATTTTTGGAAATAGTGGAAGCGGAAAAAGTTGTGGGGTAGCGCGATTTCTACAGAATTTATTTCAAACGCCAAATTTTATTCCTTATAAAGCGAACTTTTTGATTTTTGATGCATCCGGAGAGTATTATTCGGCTTTTTCCAACTTAAATCAGATCAATCCCAATTATCATTATCGTTTTATTACGACCAATAATTTAGAAAAACCAGGAAGTGAGTTATTACAAATTCCGATTTGGTTACTCGATGCTTACGATTTGACGCTTCTTTTAAACGTTCATTCGCATACGGCCATTTCCATTCTCGAAAAGACGTTGAAACTAGCACGTATTTTTGCAGAGGATAGCGATTTAGGAAGAGGATACAAAAATCATTTGATT
This sequence comes from uncultured Bacilli bacterium, assembly GCA_944332535.1. Taxonomy (GTDB): domain Bacteria; phylum Bacillota_I; class Bacilli_A; order RF39; family UBA660; genus MGBC162581. The sequence continues at coordinate 13,323 of CALVKE010000016.1, read as the reverse complement.
GCATCGGCAATCATGAATATTCTTTATAGTAACCAACCATCTGCTAGTAAACGAGATGAGATTTTCTCTATTTTCAATACTTGTAGTACCGAAGAGTTCTCAAGAGATACCATCGTGCAAGGAGTAGGGTACACGAGAAAGTTACAGGATTGTTTCTTGATTGATTCGAATGGACAATTTGCCGAACGTGTTTTACTAACGGAATACGTGAGCAAATTTATCAATATAAAATACGAAGCCAAAGATGTGGATAAAATTCACTATTACACGTTAGAAGACTTAGAAAAAGCGCTTCACTTTGCCTTGATTTCCGAAGGATGGTTACGAAATGAAAATGTGTATGCCGACTCCATTACGTTAAAAGTAAAATTGCACGAACTAGTAATTGGAGATACCGCTAAGTTTTTTCACGCCCACAAATTCGTAACCAAGGATCAATTCTTAAGTAATTTGGTAGTATCCCAAAATCAAAAGTTCCAGATTATTAATTTTAACTTGGAAGATATTGATGATAAATTAGCTAGTGCTATTGTAAAGATTCTATCAAAAATGATTTTAGAATTTAGTAAAAAGTTAGAAAGAGGAAGCTTCCCATTCAACTTGTTGATTGAAGAAGCACACCGTTACGTGCGAAAAGATAATGACGAAGAACTCTTGGGATATAATATTTTTGACCGAATTGCCAAAGAAGGACGAAAGTATGGCGTAATGCTAGGACTTATTTCCCAGCGACCAGTCGATATTTCAGAAACCGTTATTTCACAGTGCTCGAACTTTATTATCTTTAAGATGAGCCACCCAAGAGATATTGATTATATTACCAAGATGATTCCCAATATTACCGAGGATATTATCGAAAAACAAAAAAGTTTGCAAGTAGGAACTTGTCTTGCTTTTGGAAGTGCTTTTAAAGTACCATTATTGATACGAGTAGAACTTCCAAATCCACTTCCATCCAGTGGAAACTCAAATGTAATTGAAAAATGGACAAAAAATTAAAGAAAAAGAAGGAGGGTTTTCGATGTTTGAGAGTTTAGGAGATAGACTGCAAAGTGCAGTACATAAAATTAAGGGGTATGGAAAAATTACCGAGGAAAATATTAGCGAGGCGATGCGAGAGATTCGTCTTGCTTTATTAGAGGCTGATGTCAATTATAAAGTAGTGAAAGAATTTACGACAAAAGTAAAAGAGAAAGCCTTAGGAGAAGAAGTACAAAAGAGCATTAAGCCAGGAGATTTATTTGTTAAGATCGTAAAAGATGAACTAACGGAACTCTTAGGAGGAGAAAGTAAGCCATTAAATCTTAGTGGAAATCCTGCGACTCTTATGCTAGTCGGGCTTCAAGGAAGTGGTAAAACAACAACGATTGCCAAACTTGCTCTATTTTTACGTAAGAAAGAAAAGAAGAATCCGCTTCTCGTTGCTTGCGATGTATATCGTCCGGCGGCAATCGACCAATTGAAGCAGTTAGGGAAAAGTCTTGGAATAGAAGTATACGAAGAAGGGAAGAAAGATCCTGTTGAAATTGCAAAGAATGCTGTTTCCTATGCCAAGGAGCATCACTTTGATTATGTATTGATCGATACGGCCGGACGTCTTCACATTGACGAAGTATTGATGGAAGAATTACAAAACATTCAAAAAGAAGTCAATCCACACGAAGTATTATTAGTAATTGATGCCATGATGGGGCAAGACGCCATTCATGTGATCGAAGGATTCCATCAAGCCTTATCATTGAGCGGAGTTATTTTAACCAAATTAGATGGAGATACCCGTGGTGGAGTTGCATTATCAGTAAGACATTTAACGAATGTTCCTATTAAATTTATTGGAACTAGTGAAAAATTAGACGGATTAGAGTCTTTTGATCCAGAGCGTATGGCCGGGCGAATTCTTGGAATGGGAGATATTATCTCTTTGGTAGAGAAAGCAACCGAAGTAATTGATGAAGAAGAAGCCATGAATGCCGCAAAGAAAATGCAAAATGGAAAATTTGATCTCGATGATTTCTTGAAAACAACCAAGCAGATTCGCAAATTAGGACCTCTTGAAAATCTATTAAAGATGATTCCAGGAGCTAGCAAATTAGGGCTAAACAATGTGCAAATCGACCCAAAACAGATGGCACGAATCGAAGCGATCATTTTGTCGATGACGCCTTACGAGAGAAAACATCCAGAAATTATTAAGGCCTCACGAAAGACAAGAATTGCCAAAGGTTGTGGGCAAAGTGTTCAAGAAGTCAACAAATTATTAGCGCAGTTTGACAACATGAAAAAAATGATGAAGCAAATGTCGAATGGAAATATGAAAATGCCATTTTAAAGGATTGAAAATATTTGCGAGATTTATTACAATGAAAAAAGAATAGAATAAGGAGTTGCGCCATGAAAAGAAAACGTGGATTTACATTGATTGAACTATTGGCAGTACTTGTCATTCTTCCTGTTTTGATGATTATTGCCTATCCAGCTGTAAAAAGCTTCATCAACCAAGCAGGCGACCAATACTATAAAACTTTAGAAGACAATCTTCGCTTAGCTGCTATGGACTTTGTCCAAGAAAATAAGGAGTATCTTCCATCAAATGTAGGAAATACTAGCCGCATATTAGGAAGTGATCTAGTCCGATATAAAGAGATAGAAAAAATTACAGATAAAGAAGGAAGATCTTGTACTAGTAGTTATGTCGTAATTCAAAAAAAAGGTACAAATGACTATGAGTATACTAGCTGTGTTAAATGCAATGATTATCAAACAAACAATGTACTGTGTTCAACAAATATCCTTGCAACGAATGAATTTTTTGCTAACTCGTACAAAAAATGGCTATAAAAATCATAATAATATAATATATGTAAGGAGCAAGTATGAACAAAAAGGGAATCATTGGGCTCTTCCTATTAGGAAGCCTTACTATCGTAATTGGAATATTTTTATTAGTTTTTACTGATAAGAGGTCCACTCCAACGGATAATTTAGAAAGTCAAGAATTATTACCGAAAATAGTAACGAATTTCAACGCAAAAGAGGTAGCTCTCTATGTAAACGATGAAAAGGAAGAAATAAAAGCAGAACTGGTAGATACCAATACAATTGCTATTGTTTATACTTTTGGGTATGCCAACAATCGTTTGTTACTGAAATTAGAAGGAAATATCTTATCTAGCGAGGACTATTTGGAAAGCGTAATTGCAATGGAATTAATCGATAGTATATTAGCTTTAAAAAATGAGGGGGCATCCTTTTTTACCGTTTTTGAAACCAATACAGTTAGTGATTACCAACTTTCAGAAGATGGAATCGAAATAGAACAATTAAAAGGAAGAAATCGTTACAAGATTAAAATCGATTTAACAAAAGAGATTATGGGAAAAGATTATACAAATAGTATTATTACAATGGAAGATTATCAAGGTGAAAGTCTAAAGGCAAATTGGGCAGATAATACTAGTACATATTTCCTAAAAGGTTCTATCCTTTATCAAGAAGAGACGGATCAACAAGGAAATAAAGTAGTGACTTTTGCTCAAGAAGAGCCAATAAAAGAAAACTTGCGAGAAAGTATTGCTAATTATATAGAAACTTATGGAACACATGAATTAAAAGAAGACTTTTTAGCAAGTACTACTCTTGCTAACTTGACAGAACCGTCTACTATTACCAAAGAAAATTACACCTTAGAAAAAGATTATCTCGTTTTCTCTTCGCAAGAAGTAAATCCTTATTTTGAAGATTATTTCGAAAATAATTATAAAGTAGTGGTGCTTATCCTAAAACCAAATAACCAATAAAAAACACCTGTTTCGTAAATAATTTACGAATCACTAGGTGTTTTTTTAATCCATTTGTTCTATAAATTGTTTATTCTTCTGTAATCGTTCGTCCTTTGGGTTTATCTCTAAGGCAATATCTATATAGTGCATGGCTTCTTCTTTTTTTCCTTGATAGTAATAAGAAAGAGATAGCAAATCATAAATAGTATGGTCCCAACTGAAAGGTTCATTGATATATGTTTTTTCCTTTGTTGTAATCTCTAAAGCTTTAAGACAGTAAAATTCTACTTCTTTCCAATTTTCAAAGCGATACTCTAAAAGGGCTCTTTCTACAAAAGGATCTCTCAAATAAGGAGTCTCCTTCATTGCTTTATCTAACCACATACGAGCTTCTTCAAAGCGATTTAAGGCTTGATAACACCGTGCAATGAATCGCATCGAAGCACTTCTTTCATCCTTCCAAGTAGCAGATTTCAAGTTTAAATGACAGATAAGGGTATCGATACTTTCATTCCACATCCCATGAAACATGTATTCCCTCCCTAAGTAGTGCATATTTCTGTCATCTAAAGGATCTTCTTTCACTGAAAGTTCTAAAAGGGGCAAGTAATTGGAACGTGATTTCGTCGCATCCGGATAATGATTTACGGTAATATCATTAGAAATAAGGACTACTTCCTTATCTTTTTGACAAGTTAATATTTCATGTACTGGATGAGTCCACTTGTAATTAGTACGATCATGAATTTTAGAAATATTAAAATTTACTTTTGGTCGTTGGTACTCATCAAAGCTCCAATTATAATTATAATAGAGCCGATTTGTATCTTTTGTCCAAATCGATTCTAATTTTTCTCGCCATCCTTTTTCTAGTACTTCATCTAAATCAATACATACACAAATATCTGTATCGTTAGGAACCATATCTAAAGAAAGGTTACGTGCGACATCAAAACGAAAGGGCGTTAATACTTTCTTCTCCACATGAGCCCCTCTTTTTTGAAGAAGAGAAGCAGTTTTATCACTTGAACCGGTATCGAGTACATAAACCCCATCCGCTTCTTCTACAGAATCCATAAAACGATCCACAAATTTCTCTTCATTTTTCGCAATTGCATAAACACAAACTTTATATTTTGCCATACGAATTATCTTTCCTTTCTGTTTTTCTTTTGTAGGAAAAATCGAAAACGGATCCTTTGGATCCCATTCCACATCGCTCTTCCTTTCTAGTATAATATATGGAAAAAAAAGGAATTTGATTAGTCCTTTTACATAATTTCGAAGGTTTACATTATTTGGCTAAAAGATTCTCGAAAAATCGAAAAAGCAAGAGGAGAGGTGTACTTTCTTGTCGAGTTTTGTTATAATTATTACAGGATAGGAGGGATTGATTTGAAAAAGGTAAGATGGATCTTTCTTCTTTTAGTATGTTTTCTATTTTCTGATTCTGTTCAAGCAATGTCCCCTAACGAAGTAAAAGTAAGAGGAAATGTTTGTGGAGAAGAAAAGCCAGTAGAACTCGCAGTTGCCAATTTTAATGGAACGCTAACTACGCATGGATGTTATAAAACGTATAAAGAAGCCAAAGAAGCTATGACGACAAGTAAAGATATCAATGCAGAGTACTTAGTTATTATTGAAAACGGAATGATTGTCGATGCACAAAATGCTTTAATTGATTATGACCAACTAAGTAATTTAAAATATACCGAGGTATATCAAGAAAAAAACTTAAATAATAGAATCACTTATATTGCATCTACTACTAGTACTTCGGATGATGCCGCGTTATTAGAAGTGGATTATGCGACAAAGCGAATTAAGATAAAAGTAAGTGATACCGTAGGGTGGATTCGAAAATACGAAGTAGAATCTAGTCAAACCAATATATTATACGATATTGTTCCCATTACTTGGGCCGCTAGTCCAAGCTATTATAAAGTAACAGATACGGAAATCATTCATTACTTGCCAGGAAATCTTTATAATACGAAATCTACCAGTCAAATTACTCTGGGACCAAAACCAGAACAATTGCCAGTAGGAACTTATTATAGTTATGATGGACACTATTTTTATAAAGATCTTCTTACTTTATTAAAGGATTATAAAAATAATACGTATCAATCGAGTGTCAATGCAAACGATCCGTATTATAATTATTATATGTATCTATCTTTCCGTAGTAAAACAACTTATAACGCCGACAATATTAATCAATATATCAAAAGCAGAACTTCTTCTAGTTCAAAATTGTATCAAACAGGAGAAAGCTTTATTAATTACCAGAACAAATATGGAGTCAATGCTGCTCTTATGTTAGCGATTGGAATTAATGAATCAGGATGGGGAAATAGTCCTATTGCCCAAAAGAAAAATAATTTATTTGGATTGAATGCAGTAGATGCTACACCAGGAGAATCGGCTGATTATTTTAAATCAGTAGATGACTGTATTGATGATTATGCCTATACTTGGTTAGCTTATGGATATTTGCAACCTGGAGATTATCGATTCGAGGGGGCCAATCTTGGAAATAAGGGACAAGGCTTAAATGTCCATTATGCTTCTGATTTGTATTGGGGAGAAATAGCAGCTAGTATTTATTATGAATTTGATAAGTATTACCAATTACAAGACTACAATGCTTATCAGCTAGCAGTTTTGAAAGAGGATCAAAATGGAAAAGTTTACGCTTATAAAACGCCTGGGGGAGAAAAAGTATCCAATAGTTTTTATCAGTATAAAACAAAAAATTCCGCGATTCTAATTTTAGAGGAAGTAACAGGGCCAAAGGTAAACGGAAGTACTACTTGGTATAAGATTATGAGTGATCCGACGTTAGATAGTAACTTAAATTATATAGGAAGCAGTAAAAGTGATCCAAGAATTGAATATAAGTGGGAGCAAACAGCGGTTTATGTTCCTGCCAGCTATTTTCAAAAAATTAATTCTGTAGAAACGGGTGGGGAAGAACCAGAAGATAAGCCAACGGATCCACCAAAACCTCCAGAAAACGAGGACGTAGCAATCTCTACCATTGTAAGTGAAGCTTCTTATTATTATGAACCTGGCAAAATTAGCGATATCGCTGTTGGGACGAAAGTAGAAGATGCTATCTCGAAATTATCGAATCATGGAGCAACAGTAACGATTGCTAGAAAGGATCAGACTATTACGTCTGGAGTTCTTCAAACAGGGGATAAAGTTACTATTCAATCTGGTAATAACAAAGAAACACTAGAAGTGATTATCTATGGAGATGTCGACGGAGATGGAACCATTTCGGCGGTTGATTACGTATTAGTAAAGAATCATATTATGGGAACCAATGCATTATCTGGAGTATATCAAAATGCCGCTAATGTCGATAAAGATAATAGCATCAGTGCCGTCGACTATGTAAATATTAAAAACTATATTATGGGAAATAATAGTGTAATTAAGTAGGAGGAAGAAGGCGAGAAAATATGAAAAAAATAGTAAAAGTTCTGATATTCTTTTTTGTTATCATGTTTGGCTATCAATGGCAAGTAAGTGCAGGATCCCTCGGAATTTCTGCAAGTAGTACCACAGTGACTACGGGAGGGAGTGTAAGAATTTCGGTGAAAGCAAACAGCGTAGCTGGAAAAATCGCCGTTACTTCTTCCGATAGTTCCGTTTTGAGTGGAGGAACAAGTGGAGAATGGATTGAAAACCAGACAAAAACGTATACATTTAAAGCAAAATCAACTGGAACCGTAACCGTTACGGTCAAACCTTTAACTTTAGGAGATTTTGATACGAGCGCTGCGTATACTACCAGTAAGTCTATTAAAATTAAAGTAGTTGCTCCAAGAGAAAAGTCTACTAATAATAATTTAAAAGCATTATCGATTGATGGTTATGAACTTTCGCCAAGTTTTAATAAGAACACGACAGAATATACAGTGGAGTTACCAGCAGAGGTAACGAAAATAAAAGTAAATGCTACCAAAGAAAGTTCTTATGCAAGCGTTAGTGGAAGTGGAGAAATCGAAGTACAAGAGGGAGAAAATAAAATTGAGGTTGTAGTAACGAGCGAAACCGGAGCGAAAAAGACGTATACGATTTTAGCGACAGTAAAAGATAATAATCCCATCATAGTAGAAGTAGATGGCAAAGAGTATACGGTGGTAAAAAGAAAAGATGCTCTTCCTGCTATAGAAGGATTTCAAGAAGCGACCTGTACGATTGAAGAGACGGAAATTCCTGCTTTTCGTTGGGGAGAGGATGGAATTTTATTAGTCGGATTAAAAGGAGAAGACGGAGAAATCCAGTTGTTTCGTTATTCGCCGGAAGATGGAACATATCAAGCGTACCACAGCATTCAAACAACGGGGATGTCTTTTTATACCCAGACTCCTTCTGTGATTCCTGATGGGTATCAACAAGTAGAGTTGAAAATAGGGGAAGAGACGATTCCTGCTTATCAGACGGAAGAGGAGAAGGGATACTACTTACTATACGGAGAAAATTTAACTTCTAAAACGACTGGATGGTATCGTTATTTAGAGGAAGAAGGAACTCTTCAAAGACTATTAGAAGAAAATAGTAAGGAGGAAGAACCTGCTCCATCTTCTCAAGATGAAAAAGTCAAAAATATGTTAATTGTTGGTTTGGCAGGATTATCTGCAGTACTTTCTCTTGTGTTAGTAGTAGTGCTAGCAAAGAAAGGAAAAAGACCAACACCTCCAAAAAAGAAAAATAATCTCGAATAGAAAATAGTTAATTGTAAAAAAAGAAAACCTTACGTTTTAAAATGTAAGGTTTTAACTTTGTCATTCGTAAATTTTCTCTTTTCTCTCATTTTCAAAAGGATAATACAATGATTTGGCATCGTTTTGTCCCATATATTAAAGCTCTAGATGTCATCTAATTCTATCAATAAGAGAGGTTTTTATTATTGTCCTTGACTTAGTGTTAAAGTAATAGAAGTTTCTTGTGGTACGGTACTACCACTTCGCATTGATTGTTTGATTACAGTATCTTTTTCCCTCGTCGAACTAGCAGTTTGAAAACTACACCGTAGAAGATGTTCTTCACAAAGATCTTCTGCTTCCGCTTTTGTTTTTCCAACAAAATTTGGAATGGTTGTATTTCCTCCTTGAGAAATTACTAATCGCACGGTATCTTTGTTTTTGATAATTTCTCCTTCCTCGTGAGAAGAGGAGATCAACTTTCCATTGGCAACGGTATTACTAAATTGATAATCAATATGATAAGTAACTTCATTTTCTTCGGCCCATTTTCTAAAATCATCCACATTATCAAAACCAATCATTTTTAAAGGACCTTTGGAAATGGTAACTCGGAAAGAAGAGTTTGGTTTCACAATTTCTCCAGCAATAATTGTAGAAGAAATAACTTTTCCGCTGGCAATGGTATCGTCGTAAGCCTCTTCAAATTCTACACTCAATTGATTTTCTTTGGCCCATTTTTCAATATCATCCGTATCCATATCTTCTAAATGAGGAACCGTCACAGCTTCTTTTTTTACAACAGCAATAATAATAGGATCTTCGTCCTGATTGCTAACAGTAACTCCCTCATCAACACTTTGGGATACTACAGTATTTTCTTCTTCCTCTTCGCGATAAACATATTGAATTTCATAGTTTAAATCGTTTCGTCTAAGGAAAATAGTCGCATGGAATAAATCTAATCCAACCAAGTCTTCCATTTTTACTGTTTGTTTTACCCCTTCTTCTCCTAAGGAAGAAACCAAAGAGATTGCTTCATTTCTTTTGATTTCAGCACTACTAATACTTTGCTTAATAATAGTATCTTTTTCCTTGGAACTATATTCAAAATCAATCGTTACGTTCGTAAAATGATTTTCTTCCAAAAAGGCGAGGGCCTCATCTAAATTCCAACCGATCATATTAGGAACCGTTAACTCTACTTCTTCATCGGGTCCATCCGAGACGGTAACGACAAGTTTTGTAATTTTTTTCACCAAAGTTCCTGGCTCCACATCCTGTGCTAACACTTTATATTTTTCCATCGTCTCAGAGTGAACATAAACCTGTTCCAGAGCAACATTCTTTTCTTCAGCCCATTTGGCCACCTCGGAAATATCTTTTCCATAAAAATTCTCAACGACGGCATTTCCCGGTAACACTAAGATTCCGGAAGAAACAAGAAATTCAAAAATATTGAAGCAAAGAAACAAAACAGAAGTAACAATAATTGCTTTTTCACTTCTTCGATCACTAGAACGCATTGCTAAAGCTAAAAAACCAACATAGATGAGAAGGACAAAAACAGCAACTAAAATATTTCCCCAAAAGGTGACTTGATCTCCTATTGTATATATCTGATAAATTAGAAGGGAAAGACTACTTACGAAAGCAGTTGCCAACAATACATAAGTTCCCTTATTTAATAAACAAAATCTTTCTTTCATAATACAACTCCTTATATTCTAATATCATTATATAGTAAATTTTGTGAAAAAGAAAGAATTTTAAAAGCTCTTCCTTGTTAATTGACAGGGTTTATGAAAAAGGATCCCTTATTCGGAATCCTTCTCTTCTAAATACTGAAAATAATTTCCTAAAATGATTTGATCATTCGTGGTCATTTTTTCTTGAATGGTGTTGAGTGTTTCATCGATATAGTCTTGATTTTCTTCGGTTCTCTTTTTTCGATCGTTGTAGTAGAGCTCTCCATCATAAAATGTCGTATTATCGAAATAAACAAATTTTTCGTGTTCTTTACTAAATACATCGGTTCCAACATAATAGTTGGTTGTGTATTCGATTCCAAATAAATTAAGAATCGTTGGTAGAATGTCGGCAGTATCCATAATAGTATTTACTTGTTTCTTTTTTAAGCTGTTACTCCAAATAACGAGTGGCACTTGTTGTACTAGATTCGTATCATCTACCCCTTTTTCTTTCATCATATAATCCAAGTCGGAATAACCGTACATGTAATGATCGGAAAATAATACCAAAGTAGTGTTATCGAGTTCTCCTTTTTCTTCTAACTTCTCTAACAAAAGCCTTAAAAATTCATCGGTATCATGAGCAAGATTACGAATACAAGATAATTCTTTATTTCCTTCTACTTCTAATCCACTTAATTCTTGACAACTAGGATTTTCATTGTCATAAGGAAGATGAGCAGAGTAGGTTGTAATAAAGGTAAGGAAAGGTTCTTCCCGAACAATAATATCTGCTACTTGCGGATTTTTAATAAGAGAACTATCTAAAAAGTAATTATAACTTTGGTCCAGCTCTTTTTCATCGGTTAGGGCATAGTGATGAGTATATCCTAATGCGCGATGGAAGTTTGCACGATTATAAAACTTTGCTGTGTTAGCATGAACACTGACTGCTGTATATCCTTCGTTTAAAAACATATTTGCAAGAGAATAAGGATAATAGTTAGCATCAAAATTATAAATTGCTTTGGAATTAGGAATCGCATAAAGTCCGGTATTGACAGCATATTCACTATTGATCGTCATTCCTCCACCAAAGGTTGGAGCATATCGATTCGTAAAGTTTAATCCTTCTTTTTGTAATTTAGTAAGAGTAGGCATTACTTCCTCATTTACTAACCAGGAATCAATGGATTCCATCAAAACAATAATGAGATTTTGTCCCTTTAATTTGGCCGTATAACTATTCTTTTTACTAAGGGTAAGTCCTTGTTCTTCAAAATAAGCATCTAACTCTTGGCCAATTTTTTCTTTTTCTACATTAAAGAGGCTCTTAATATATAAATAGCTGTTCCGGAAGGTTTGTTCATAAAGTCCGGCAACTTCCATATTTTTACTTTGATTATTAAAGTCTAAATAGATGTTTTTTACATTATAGGCTGCTTCCCAACTTTTACTATCTTCTGCGGCTTCTCCAAGTCGCTTTATTGCAAGGAAACGAAATGAAGAAACAAGAAGAATAGTTACGAGTAAAACTATCAGATAATAATAACGGTTTCTTGGAAATTCTTTCGTTCTTTTCATTAAAAATAAAGTGATTCCCATTGCTGAAAGCGAAATAACAACCATTCCAATTGTGAACCAGTCGATCTTTTTGATGGCAAATAGAAAATAATCGCTTCCTTCGCCCGCCAAAAATAAGTCGCTAAGCCCAAAGAAACGATTTAATACTTTCATATGTAAGATTTGAGCAACTGCCAATATATTAAAAGCAACCGTTCCAATGGTATAAAGAATCATGCGTCCCTTTTTAGGAAGTAAGTAACAGATTCCCATGAACAGAAGAATCCAACTAATACTAAAAAATAAGGGACTGGCATGCGTGAAACGATACGCCATTACATATTGATTAGAAAAATAACGTAACATTACGTCAATAACTAAAAGAGAAAACCCCATACCCATCCAAATAAGAATGTGTTTCCAATATTGATTTTCTCCTATCCAATGAAGAAATTGTTTAATTTTGTTCATACTGCTCACCATATTCATTATACCACGAAACTTTTTTTCCAGCAAAAAAATACGTAAAAGTTATTATAAAACAGAAGTATCTTGCATATTTTGAATTTTGTTTTGTACTTGTTCTATGACGTATTGTTTTACATCCACATAACTCATATGAAGAGCAACGGCTAATTCGCTGTAAAGATAGTTTTCCGCTTTTCGAAAATAGGAAGCATCTTTTTCTGCTTCTTTCTTTCCCGCGTGTTTTTTTGCTTCGTTTCGTAAATAAGTCGTTTTGATAATCTTAATAAGATCTTCGTATTGATTGGATCTTAAGAGTGTTCGGTACTCGCTTTCCAATTGTCTTTCTTCGGCAACAATTGGCACGATATAAGGAATTTTATCAATTAGCTCATATGCTTCTTCTTCTGTCATGACATTTCGTAAAAAACCATTCGCGTTATCCGTTGGAACTTCGATGGACAAAGATGGATCATTGACCGAAGAGAGTACATAATAATCCTTTCCCATGTGATAATTTTCTTTTTTTGCTTTGACCACACACAACTCTCTTTTATAAAGTACATAATCTCCTATATGAAACATAATTTCCCTCCTTTTCGAATAGGATACAACTGGATTTACGCGTTTATTTTAGAAGAAGAGAATACGCTACTCGTTGTTTTTATATTATATCACGTATAATCGAAAAAGTAAATTTTAAAAAAGGGAAAGATTTTCCATATCCTATCAAAAAATGGGACTTTTTTAAACTTTGGTGAATTTCAAAAGTAAATTGTAAATCCACCAATAAGAGAGAAAGTGCAGATTTTAATTGATAAAATTTGCATTTTTTATTTGCCAAAGAGCATCGAATATGATAATATAACTATAAAATTAATAAATTATTACACGCAAAAGAGGTTTTGCCCAAAATCGTGCAAAACTAAATTGACATTTATAAATGTGATATTTTGCTTGTTTATTTAGTTTTTATGTTTATGTTTAGGTTTAGATAGTACTACTAATTAGTATTATCTTTTTTGTTGAATAAAGAATGATTAAGAGTTAAATCTTCATATCTAATTTGCTTATATCCAAAAGCTTTAAAGAACTCTTCGTAAG
>CALVKE010000015.1 GCA_944332535.1 uncultured Bacilli bacterium | reverse complement strand
CAATAATAGTAAAGGAGAGAGTCGCGATGGATTTTCGAAAATTGTTAGAGAATAAAATGTTTATGATATTAATGGGAACTATTGTTGGAATTATTGTCATTATCATTATTATTGTTGTGATTGTTTCGATGAGTGGGGGAAGTGTTTCAAGTTTTTCTGCTTTAGAAGAAAGATTGGTGAGTGCAGCCAAAGAGTATTACCAAGAAGAGGGCAATGCTTCTAAACTTCCACAACAAGTGGGACAGTCGGTAGAAGTGAGTACGGATACTCTTACCGAGGAAGGTTATTTGAAAGAAATGGAAAAACTTTCTCCAAAGGGTTCTAGTTGTAGTGGACGCGTGGTTGTAAAAAATGGAAATGGTAATTTGTTGTATCAAGCTTTTGTAGATTGTGGGGAAGATTATCAAACAGAGAGGCTTTCTAGTCATATTTTATCGAACGAAGACAGAGTTACTTCTGGAGAAGGTTTGTATGAAGTGAATGGAAAATATGTTTATCGTGGAGAAGATCCAGATAACTATATTACGTTTGCAAAGCAAACATATCGTATTGTGCAAGTGAATGCAGACAAAAGTATAGATATTATTGCCACTAGTGATCGTAAGAGAGTAGTATGGGATGATCGTTATAATCAAGAAGTTGGAAAAAGTGATGGTATTAATGATTATTCAGTTAGTCGTGTTCGAGATACTTTAATGGAATATATTAATTCTGAGGCATTTCAGGATACGGATCGTTTGTTGTTAGAACCATTTGTTGTTTGTGCAGGAAAAGTGGCTAGCGATGCTCCTTATACGCTTGATCAAGAGTGTTCTTCTCCTGTTATGGGACAAATGATTGCTCTTCTTCCAGTTACTTCTTATGCGTATGCTAGTATTGATTCGTTATGTCGAACTGTTTATGACGGAAATTGTCAAAATTACAATTATTTGTCTTCTTACGATAGTAATTGGTGGACTGTGACAGGGAATACAGCAGGAAGTAATTTGGTTTATCAAATTTCAAGTGGTGCTTACGTAGACTCTGTTCGGGCATCCATGAAGGCATCTCCAAGGGAAGTAATTCGAATTAGTAGTCAGGCAGTTTATGTAAGCGGAGACGGAAGTAGTGCTTCTCCTTATGTGATAAAATAGAAAAATTTGTGAAAAAGACTTGTCAAAATACAATTTTATTGATAGAATAGGATTGTATTTTTTAAATGGCGGAATTGGTGAAGTGGTTAACACGCCGGATTGTGGCTCCGGTATGCATGGGTTCGATCCCCATATTTCGCCCCACATTGATAATTGGTCGAAAGACTTTATGATAGAAATCGTCTCTTAGAGGCGATTTTTTGGTTAGTAAAGAAGATAGGTAATTTGAATTACATTTTATTTGTTTCGCTTATATTAAATGTTGATATCTAATTTTTTCTTTTTATAAAACTTAAAATTATAGTAAATACATTGCTTTGATAATCTTGCTTTATAATGTTCAAAAAGGGAATTTATGGTTTTTCTTATACTAGATATAAAAAAGTGTTTGAATATTTGAAAATGGTGATATAATTGTATTGACGTATAAACAGAAAGAGGTTTAAAAGGGAAAAAGTTATTGAAGGAGTGTTTGGAATGAAGTTTGGAATGAGAAAACCAAGTTTGGCGAAAAGTTTTAAAGCAAGGACGACCGGAAAATTAAAACGTAAAGTAAAATCATCAATTAACCCGTTATATGGTAAAAAGGGAATGGGATGGATTAATGATCCTAAAAAGGCAATTTATAATAAAGTTTATAAAAAAACAAGTTTTAGTTTTTTTGATTTATTTAAGTAAGTCGGTACTGTTTTGGGGATAATCGAATATGAAGCTAAGATTAATACATATATTTTTATTGCTTTTTTTAATTATAACTATGCCTTATGAAGCACATGCACATCCTGGAAGAACCGACTCTAACGGATGTCATTATTGCCGAACGAATTGTGCCAAATGGGGATTAAGTAATGGTGAGTACCATTGTCATGGCGGAGGAGGAATTAGCGCGGGTTCATCTAATTCATCCAGTTCTAACAATTCATATAATCCACCAGTACCACAAGAAGTACCAAAGAGTAGTGATAATACTTTGAAAAGTGTTATAGTTGATGGAACAGTTATTGTTGTTGCCGATCAAATGGAATATAAAACTAATAAGGATAAGGTGACAATTTTAGTAGAAACAAATGATGATAAGGCAAAGTCTACCATTAATAATAGAATGTTAGTTATTGGAGAAAATAATATTAATATAACGGTAAAAGCCGAGGATGGCAGTGAGAAGAACTATAATTTAACAATTAAAAGATTAAGTAATAACACAAATATCGAAATTACGATTGATGATGAAAAAATAAACTTTGTAAATAATAAAGCTCGTATACTAGTATCATCAGATACTACACAGTTAAACTATAAATATGAAACGGAAGATGAAAGCACTAACGTAGAAATTACCGGTGATACCAACTTAAAATACGGGGATAATATTGTGCAATTTAAAGTAACAGCCGAGGATGGTACAGAAAAAGTATATGAATTAACTGTTGATAGGCAAACACAAGTAGGAGAAGTAGTAAGTGGAATAATTGGCATTGGGTTAATAGGTGGAATTGGTTATGGTATTTATTATGTAATAAAAAAGAAAAAGAACAAAGAAAAGGTGTAGAGGAATCTTACCTTTTTTTGTTCTAAAAAATAGAATAGTTAAAAATTTAAATTTTTATCATGCATTTTCTATTTTTCAAAAATTTAGTTAAAAAATACTAGATATACGTTTATGTTATGTTATAATAAAGAAAAGACATAGAGAAAAGGGCCAATACATGACTTATAAAGTTTGTACTGGCCTTTTTTGTAAAAAAAAGCGACTGCCTAAGCAGTCGAACACATAAGTGAGCATTTAGGGTAAAACCTTTATTTTAACTCTCTATGTCATCTTAAATGGTATTAA
>CALVKE010000014.1 GCA_944332535.1 uncultured Bacilli bacterium | reverse complement strand
CTTCACAGCATGAATAAGATGGCTGATACGTATGACGGATTACATGTTGAATAAGATGACCATTTTATGGATGAGTTTTATAATATTCTTAAGGAAGGAAAAAGTAGGGCTACTTATAATAAAGCATCAAAATATATAAGTGCAATTTTAAAATTAAATAATGGTAGTAGTTTAGTAGAAAAAATTTTAATAGATTTAAAAAATTCTGATTATCAAAAGTGTTCAGCATTATTTGATGAAATAAATAAGGCAATTAAAAATTAAAATCTGTCAAAAAAGGGCAAGGACATGTTTGCCCAATGCGTACCAAAATTATTAATCACCATGTATTCCGTCATACGTATCAGCCATCTTATTCATGCTGTGAAGTAAATACATGTAGTACGATTAATTGCGGTTCATGTTGCAATTTTAGATAAGACCTTCGGGTCTTTTCTTTTTATGTTTTTTAAATATAAGAGTTTCTTCTCTTTATAAAGGTTTTTTGTTGTCAAGTTTTGTCTAATTTTGCAAAAATAGTTGTCAAATTTTTCGGATCGGGGTATGATAAGTATCAGGAAGGGTGATAACATGATTTATCCATCAATTGATAAGATCCTAAATATTGTGGATTCTAAATATCGTCTTGTTCATATTATTGCAAAGAGAAGTAGAGAAATGTCTACATTAGGAAATTATCAAAAGCCAATTAATACTTATATCTCAAAAAAGAATTTGGGTAGAGCATTAGAAGAAGTAGCAGAAGGGTATATTATTTTAAAGGGAGAACAGAAATAGTTCTTCTTTTTCTTTTCTTTGGTTGATGAACATTTATTCTAGTGATATAATGACAAAAAGGACGGTGGTTGAATGAAAATTATACGGTATCAAAAGCAAAAATGCGGAATGTATCTTTTACAAACAGAGAGTGGTACTTTTTCTTTGCACGAAGATTTGATTTTGAAACATGAATTGTTGTTAAGAAAAGAAATTAGCGAAGAGGAAAGGCGTGCTTTGGAAAAAGAAAATCAAGAATATCAAGCTTACGATATTTGTTTGCAGGAATTAGGTAAAAAGCTTCGCACGAAACGTGAATTACGAGAATTTTTAACGAAAAAAGGATATTTATCTTCTCAGATTGATTCGGTTATTCAAAAACTTCAGATGCAAGGGTATCTGGATGAGACGATTTATCGTAATAGCTTTTTTCACGATCGTATTTTACTTAGTAAGGATGGTCCTTTAAAAATAGAAAAGGAACTTTTAGAAAAAGGAATTCCGGTGGATGCGTCTTTCACAGAAAGTCTTTTCTCAGAGGATTTGGAGTTAGAGCGAATTGAAAAAATTGTTTCTAAATTGGTGAAAAAAAATAAGGATGGTTATCGAAAATTTCAACAAAAAACGCATTATTATCTCACACAATTGGGATATCACTCTCATTTGATCGATATTGTGTTAAATCGCACGGAATTAGACGATACGGATCTTTATCAAAAGGAGTATCAAAAAGTTTTCCGCCAATTATCTAAGAAATATAGCGGACAAGAACTGGAATATAAAATTCGTCAAAAATTGTATCAAAAAGGATTTCGTAATTAAAAAAATTCCCTAGGAATTAGAATTCTAATAGAGCTCTATTCCAACAGGGAATTTTTTATTCTTCGTTTTGTTCATTTAGTTCTTTTGCTTCTGCAAGAGAATTTTCAATGTAGAGATCATATTGTTTTTTCAATTCATCATCTTGAATATCGATTTCATATTTTTTTCTTAATTCTACTAATCCTGTGATTTGGTAAGTAGCGTCTTCACTCATTTTTTGAGTTGCGATATCTTCAATGATTTCACTTTTAATACTATCAAGATCTACTTTTTCTTTTTGATCTACTTTTAAGATAATATGATATCCATAAGTTGTTTTTACTGGAGTAGTAGTATATTCTCCAACTTCTAGATCTTTGGCAGCGTCTTCAAAACTTTCTTCCATTTCTCCATGGGCAAAATAACCTAAATCTCCACCATCTTCTTTATTTGTTTCGTCATCCGAATATTCTTTGGCTAAGTCTTCGAACTTTTCACCATTTTTTAGTTTCGTGATGACTTCTTTTGCTGTTTTTAGTGCTTCTTCTTCTGCTGCAGTTTTTTCTGCTGTCGTCATGTCATCTGTTACTTCTGGAGCAATTAGAATATGACTTGCTTGAATATCTCCGAAGATTTCATCGTCATAGTATGTTTGAATTTCTTTGTCGGTAATATTTTCTTTGACATAATCCTCAATCGCTAAGTTTTTACGATATTGAAGAGATAGATAATCTTGTAAATCTTCGATTGTATTTACTCCAAAATAACTTTGGGTTTGCTCTAGTAAAGCTTGTTCAGAACCGAAACTTTCAATCCAGGTATCAATTTGATTATCGATTTGTGTTTTTTCATCTTCCATATAATCTTCCCCATATTTTTCGGTTAGAATTTGGCGATCGATCATATCAAGTAAAACACCTAAAGCATATTTATTTTTTACTTCTTCATATAAATTATCTACTGAAATAGCTCCGTTCGATAGATTTACTACAGCATCTTGCCCGTTTTCTAGTTTTGCTACTTTACCACAACCGGTACTAAGTAATAATACAATGATTCCACACGCTAGTATTTTTTTCATAATGTCCTCCTTTGAAATACCATATCTATCATAGCAAATTTCCATTTAAAAAACAATCTTTTCTAAGAAATTCTTTTGTGAGCTAGCACACTTTTATAGAATTTCCATAAAATATTGTGAGTAGTGAAAAGGAGGGAAAAAGATATGGGTAATTACGTATCTAATTCTGCAATCGTATTAGTTTTATTTATTTTACTTGTAATTATACTCGGTGCATGCATTTAATGTAGTATCTATTTGAAGTAAGGAGGTGGAACTTATGTGTTGTGAGACAAATAACCAAAATACTAATAGAGGTGGAAGTGGTTATGTAATCATTATTGTACTTTATATTTTATTGGCTATTATTTTGGGTGCATGGATTTCTTGTTAGTTTGAAAATAAAAAACTGTTGATGTTAAAATTGTCAACAGTTTTTTTTCGTGTATAAGAGGCGCATAGAGTTTAATATTGCTAAAATAGATACACCAACATCGGCAAATACAGCTTCCATCATGTTAGATAATCCAAAGGCTCCTAGTATTAAGAAAAATAGTTTTATTCCAAGAGCAAATACGATATTTTGTTTTACGATGGCAAGCGTTTTTTGTGAGATGGCAATTGCGGTATTGATTTTGGCTAAATTATCATCCATGATGACGATATCTGCTGCTTCCATTGCTGCATCACTTCCTAATTGGCCCATTGCAATTCCAATATCCGAACGAGTAAGAGAAGGGGCGTCGTTTATTCCATCTCCGACAAATGCGAGTGGTCTTTTCTTTGTTTTCAATAGTTGTTCGATCTTATTAACTTTATCATCTGGGAGAAGTTCTGCGTAAAAGTCATCTAGTCCAAGTTTTTGAGATACTGCTTTCGCAGTTGGAGTGTTATCTCCTGATAGCATGATGATTTCTTCTATATGATTTTTCTCTCTCATTTTTTGAATGGCGTCTTTTGCTTCTTCTTTTATTTTATCTGCAATTAAAATAGAGCCAGCATATTTTTTATTTATTGCCATATGAACGAGAGTTCCTTCTGCTTTTTCAACTGGAATGGGGCAACCTATTTTTTCCATGAGTTTTTGGTTTCCAAGAGCAATTTGTTTGTTATCAATTCTGGCAGTAATACCTAGTCCGGCCGTCTCTTTTATATCCTTTACTCTTTTTGTGTCGAGCGAATTTTTATAAGCATTTTTTATTGATGTAGCAATTGGATGGTTGGAGTAAATTTCTGCAAGGGCAGCAATTTCTAGCAAGGTCTCTTTGTTTTCTCCTTGAGAATTTATTTCGATCACTTCAAAAGTTCCATGTGTTAAGGTTCCTGTTTTATCGAATACCATTGTTTGCGTTTTTGCTAATGTCTCTAAATAATTGCTTCCTTTTATGAGAATTCCTTGTTTCGATGCTCTTCCGATACCTCCGAAGAAACCAAGAGGAATAGAAATTACTAATGCACAAGGGCAGGAAATTACTAAGAATGTCATGGCTCTTCTGATGCTTTCTACCAAAGTAATATCTGTAAAAAGAGGTGGGAAAGTAGCAAGAAGAATGGCTAGGAAAACAACAGTTGGAGTATAATAGTGAGCAAATTTGGTAATGAAGTTTTCTGCTTTTGCCTTTTTGGTACTAGCATTTTCTATTAAGTCTAAAATTTTTGCCACTGTAGAATTTTCATATTCTTTTGTAACTTCGATTGTTAGAAGAGAGGTTTTATTGATACAGCCACTTAACACCATATCCTTTTCTTTTACTCTTTTTGGAACTGCCTCTCCAGAAAGGGCAGAAGTATCTAGAAAACTATCTCCCTCTTTTATGACTCCATCCAGTGGAATTTTTTCACCAACTTTTACGACAATAGTATCTCCTACTTTGACTGTTTCAGGATCTACTTTTTCCATCTTATTTCCTATCTTTAAATTGGCATATTCTGCTCGTATATTCATTAATTCTGTAATCGATTTTCTTGACTTTCCCACTGCATAAGATTGAAATAATTCTCCAATTTGGTAAAGTAACATTACAAGAACTCCTTCTAGGTATTCCCCGATAAGAAATGCACTGATGGTGGCAATACTCATGAGAAAGTTCTCATCTAGCAATTTTCCGTGAATCAAATTTCGAAATGCTTTGTATAAAATATTGGCACCAACTAATAAGTAAGCGATTCCATAGAGAATGAAACGAAGAGTTTGTGTAAGAGGAAGAAGAGAAGCAAGAATTAAAAGAATCGTGGATAAGACAATGAAAAGAAGAGACTTTTTTTCTTTTTCCTTCATTTTGTTTCTTCCTTTTCTATTATTTCACAATCGGGTTCTATTTTTTTGCAAGTTTTTTGAATTGCGTCTATCACTTCTTTTTCTTTTTCCTCTATTATTTCTGCAGTCATCTTTTGGGTAAGAAAACTGACATGAACACTTTTTACTCCTTCTATTTTTTGTACTCCTTCTTCTAGTTTAGCAGCACATGTCGCACAATCTAAATTTTTAATTGTCCATATTTTTTTCATGAGATCATCCTTTCTTTCACTTGAACAGTCATTCAAGTATCTGTTATTATTATATTTGAATACTCATTCAAATGTCAATGCTTTTGAGAAAGAAAGTTTGACAATTTTCGAAAAGTATTATTAAATATAAGAAAAAGAGGGTGAGAAGATGGATGAGAATAAATATAGTTTGACACCTCACGATTTAATTGTTGTGGAAAAAGTGCAAAGCCATATGGTAGATTATAATACGATTACAGATTTATCTGATTTTTTTAAAATTATGGGAGATAGTACTCGCTTGCAAATTTTAATGGCTCTTGAACATGGGGAACTTTGTGTTAGCGATTTATCTTATTTGCTAAACATGACGATATCAGCAGTTTCTCATCAATTAAAATCACTACGCACTGCGAAGTTAGTGCGAGTACGAAAAGATGGAAAGAATGCTTATTATTCTTTAGACGACGATCATATTAAGAAGTTATTGCAAATTTCTCTAGAACATATTATTGAAAAATAAAAAAACCTTGGAATAGGTTTTTTGCTATTTTGTAAGTTGTTTCATAATCTCTTCTAATGGAAGTAGGCTTTCTTTGTTAAATTTCTGTTCTAGTCCATCTTCTTCATATCTTGGTGTTAAATGAATATGAAAATGTTTTACATCTTGTCCGTATCCATTATTTTGTACGAGAGTAAGTCCTTTCGCATTTAGCTTTTCTTCATAGAGCGGTTTTAACTGATGAATCACTTTTAGAATATGATTCATGAGTTCTTCTTCTACTTCATCGATTGTTTCAATATGTTTTTTAGGAATTAATAAACTATCACCGTTGGTAGAGGGGTTAATATCTAGAAATACTTTTACAACATCATCTTCATAAATAGTATTACTTGGAAGGCTATTTTCAATTATTTTACAAAAAATACAGTCTTTCATTTTATCATCTCCTTTTATTAGTATTATAGCAAAAAGAAAATATGCTTTTCAAGGCATATTTTGGTGAATATCTGCGAATATTCATTTATATATTGTATTTTTTGGAAGGGTTTTATACATACTATGGATAGGAGATGGTACAGTGAAGAAAAGAAAAAAATATCGCCCTAGTGTAAAACGGAAAATTGATGCAATGCACTTAGGAAGAATTTATTATGATAAGGTAGAAGAAAAGCAGAAAACTTTATTTGGAGAGTGATCCTCTCCTTTTTTCGTGAAATTTAGACAGGTGTTTCTGTTAATTTTAAGTAAAGTGTGGTAGAATATGGGTGGTGAGTCCGAATATGCTAGAAGTAAAGCAGGTGGTGGTAGAGGCTAAAGATCATAAACGAATTTTAAATTCTGTTTCTATTTCGATTAATGAAGGAGAAATTCATGCGATTATGGGGCCAAATGGTACTGGAAAAAGTACGTTGGCTAAAGTATTGATGGGACATGAGGATTATCGAGTAGTAAGTGGAGAAATTCTTTGGAATCATAAATCTATTCTTTCCCTTTCAGTGGATGAGAGAGCGCGTCTGGGAATTTTTCTTGCGAATCAAAATCCTATTAGTATTGAAGGAGTTTCTAATAGCGAATTTTTAAAGACAGCTTTGCGTAGTGTGCGTGGGGAAAATGTTGGAATCTATGAATTTATGAAATTAGTGGAAAAGGCAGGAAATGAGTTAAATTTACCAGCGTCTTTTCTACATCGTTCGATTAATCAAGATTTTTCTGGTGGAGAAAGAAAAAAGAACGAAATTTTACAGATGAAAATCTTAAAACCGAAACTTATCATTTTAGATGAGTTGGACTCTGGTTTGGATGTGGATAGTTTAAAAATTGTATGTCAAAATATTGAGGATTATCGACAGGAAAATCCAGAGGCTTCTTTGTTAATTATTACCCATTATAGTCGCATTTTAGAATATTTGATACCGGATTATGTGCATATCATGAAAAATGGTTCGATTGTTGAGACTTCTGACTTTTCTTTGGCAAAAAGAATTGAAAAGGAAGGGTATGTCGGGATAAATTCTATGACAGGGATGGAAAAAGATGAATAAACTATTATGGAAGCCGGTAATAGAAATTCAAGAGGACGGAAGGTATTTTCTTTTTCTTTCCCCTGCTTCTTTGCAGTTGGTGATTGCTCCGTTTGTGAACGCTAGCATTTTGTTGGTTGGAAATCAGCTATCTTCTAGTTTGACGATTGAGGTAATGGAACACGCCTGTTTTTGTCTTCAAATTGTTGGAGTGGATACCCATCACCAAGTGAGGATTTCGCTAGAAGGAGAAGAAGCAAAGTTCACATTAGTTTATAGTGGCATTTGTTGTAAAGAACAAAGTTTCCAGGCAAAAGTTTACCATTTAAAACCACATACCTCTAGTTCCCTCGTTAATCATGTGATAAATTTAGGAAAAGAGGATTGTCTTATTCAAGTAGATGCTTATGTTCCAAAGAAAATAAAGGGATGTGTGTTACAGCAAGATAATAAGATTATTCCACTAAAGGATGGTCGTGGAACTATTTTACCAAATTTATATATTGAAGAATTTGATTCGTTTGTTCAGCATTCTGCTTATATTGCAAAGTTTTCCAAAGATGCCCTTTTTTATTTACGGACGCGAGGGCTTCCAGAAGAGACGGCACAATTTTTGTTAATGAAGGCTTTTTTACTTGGAAATATGAATTTAGAGAAAGAAGAGGAACAAATCATAATGGAGATTCTCAAATTAGGAGGTGAAGAGAATGAATCGAGAAGATTTTGAAATATTAAAGACGGGGATTATTTATTTTGATAATGGCGCTACTACTTTAAAACCGAAGCCAGTCGTAGATGCCATTGTGGATTATTATACAAATTATACTGCTAATGCTCATCGGGGAGATTACGATAATAGTTTAAAGGTTGATGAAAAATACGAAGCAGTTCGTGAAAAAGTAAAGATGCTTTTACATTGTGAAAAGAGTAGTGAGGTAGTATTTACTTCGGGTGCGACGGATTCTTTGAATCGTATCGTCTTTGGCTTTATGAAGTATTATTTGAAGCCGGGAGATGAAGTTTTGTTAACGAAAGCAGAACATGCTTCCAATGTCCTTCCTTGGTTAGAACTAGAAAAAGAAATAGGAATTGTTGTGAAGTATATTCCGCTAACATCGACAAATGAAGTGTCAATGGATAATGTAAGATCGTCTATTACGAATCGGACAAAAGTAATTTCTATTGCCCATATTACTAATGTTTTGGGTGACGTACGTCCGATTGCAGAAATTGGTAAATTGTGTAAAGAAAAGGGAATATTGTTTGTGGTGGATGCTGCACAGAGTGTCCCACATCGTAAAGTGGACGTCCAAGAAGCCAATATTGATTTTTTAGCCTTTTCTGCTCATAAAATGTTAGGTCCTACGGGAGTTGGCGTATTATATGGACGCTATGAACTGTTAAATCAACTTCATCCAACCGTATTAGGTGGAGGAATGAACGCAACTTTCACTTCCGATGGAGATTTTACTTGGAAGAGTTTACCAAGTCGCTTGGAGGCAGGAACTCCTAATATTGCCGGTGTGATCGGCCTTGGAGCGGCGATTGATTATCTACTTTCTATCGGTATGGATACGATTCAAAAGTATGAGGCGGATTTGCGACATTATCTTTTAACGGAACTTCAAAAGATTCCTAATGTTGTCCTTTATAATGAAAAAATTGCCTCTTCTAATATTGCATTTAATCTAAAAGATGTTTTTAGTCAAGATACGGCTCTTTACTTAAATCATTATCATATCTGTGTTCGTGCCGGAAATCATTGTGCTAAGATGTTGAAAGATGAATTACACGTGAATAATACTTGTCGTATTAGTCTATATTTTTATAATACCAAAGAAGAGGTAGATACCTTGGTTCGAGTATTAAAGAATTCCGAAGATATTTTTCGCGTTATTTTATAAAAAAGGTGGTAGTAAAAATGGATCCAGTTATGAAAAGAGAAATCATTTTAGAAAATTATCAAAATCCAATGCATCGAGGATTAGTGGAAGATTCTTCTTATATCAAAGTGAATACGAATAATGAAAGTTGCATTGATAATTTAGATGTTCAATATAAAATTGTCGATGGAGTGATTGAAGATATTCGTTTTGATGGAGAAGCTTGTGCTATTTCTACCAGTGCTACTTCTGTGATGATTCGAAGTTTTATTGGAAAACGAGTAGAGGAAGCAAAAGAAATTTTAAAAAATTATGAAGCGATGATTGAAGAAGAGGAGTACGATCCTTCTATTTTAGGAGAGTTAAATGTTTATGAAGAGACTTATTTACAACCAAATCGCAAAAAATGTGCTCTTCTTCCTTTTGCTTCTTTTCACAAAGTACTAGATCAAATAGAAAAGTAAATAAAAAGTAGAAGGAGGGGATGCAGTGAAAATTCGAGGACTCAGTCTTTCTAATATTCGAAAAATTTCCAAAATAAAGAAAGAAGATCCTTCTGTTTTAGCATTTCGTAAGGAGGCATTTCGCATCTTTCAGGAGTTAGACATGCCTTCTTTCGGCCCTTCCTTTTCGATTGATTTTGACTCTATTATTTATTATAAAAGCGATCAGAGTAAGATGGCGGATTCTTGGTGCGGAGTAAAAAGTGATGTATGTAAAGAGTTGGACCAATTAGGTGTTGTTGCTAGTGAAAAGTATCTGGATGGAATGGGTGTACAATACGAAAGTGAAGTTATTTATCATAATATGATAGAAGAATTGAAAGAGAAACAGGTAATTTTTACTTCGATTGAAGATGGTTTGAAAAATTATCCGAATCTTTCGATGAAATATTTTGGTAAGATCATCTCTTCTCGAGATAACAAATTTGCTGCATTAAATTCTTCTGTGTTTAGTGGTGGTAGTTTTATATATATTCCTCCTCGTACGAAATTGGATCGCCCTTTACAAAGTTATTTTCGCATCCATAGTCAAAATCTGGGACAATTTGAGCGGACTTTAATTATTGTGGACGAAGATAGCGAACTGCACTATATCGAGGGTTGTACGGCTCCTACTTATTCCACGGAAAGCCTTCATGCCGCTGTTGTGGAAATTTATGTGGGGCACGGAAGTAAATGTCGTTATACGACTATTCAAAATTGGGCCACTAATGTTAATAACCTAGTAACCAAACGAGCTTTGGTAGAAGAAGACGGTCGTATGGAATGGATCGATGGAAATATTGGATCCAATGTGAATATGAAGTATCCCTCTTGTGTTTTAAAAGGAGATCGAAGTGAGGGTGTATGTATTACGATTAGCGTAGCCTCTAAGAATCAGCAACAAGATACGGGAAGTCGCATGATTCATATCGGAAAAAATACGAAGAGTACGATTCTTTCCAAAAGTATTGCACGAAGTGGTGGAAAT
>CALVKE010000013.1 GCA_944332535.1 uncultured Bacilli bacterium | reverse complement strand
ATTATAATTTTTTAAAAGCCTGGACGCTACTTTTAAATTGAGCGGATTATCATCTACTACCAATATGCATTTTCCTCGAACATCTAAGTTTTGATAATGTTTTTTCTTAACCGGCTCATCCAAGCGCTCTTTTTCAACAATTTTTTGGTCAATGGCAACGGTAAAGCGACTTCCTTTTCCGTAAATACTTTGTACTACAATCTTTCCATTCATTAACTCTACAAGTCGCTTCGTAATCGCAAGTCCTAATCCGGTTCCTTCTACGGAAGAACTCTTCTCTACTTCAAATCGTTCAAATTTCGTAAATAATTTATCGATATTCTCCTTCTTAATTCCAATTCCAGTATCGGCAACGGAAATAATCAAACGACAAGTCCCCTCTTTATTCACTGTATTGACACTAAATTCGATGCATCCTTCTTTGGTATATTTTGCCGCATTCGTCAATAAATTTAGAATAATTTGTTTTAGGCGAACTTGATCTCCATACAAGACCGGTGGAATCATTGGATCAAAGTGAGTCTGTAATTCGATTGGTTTTTCTCCAATCCGTGCTCTCGTTAGTACTACTAACTCATCCAAAATTTTATGTAAATCATATTCACTATTGACAATTTCTAGCTTGTTTGCCTCGATTTTAGAAATATCCAATACTCCATTGACAATCTCTAGCAAACTTTCAGAAGCCATCATGATATCCTTTACTTGACTTTTCGCAGAAGGCGGAATATCTTTCTCTTCTGCAAGAATTTGACTAAATCCTACAATCGCATTCAAAGGAGTACGGATTTCGTGAGACATATTCGATAAAAACTCCGTTTTTGCTCGATTGGCCTTCTCGGCCTGATCTCTTGCTACGTTCAACTCTTGAATAAGCCTTAAATCCGGATTTTCAATCGTAAAAAACATCAGAGCAGTAATAAAACTTAATGTCGCATTTACTAATAGAAGAGATGGGTTGATTTTTTGGATAATGACAACTCCTAAGAATAAAACGACAAAGGAAATAATTGGATAATACCCTTTTTCTTTGATGTTTTTTATGTTGAAAATTAAAAATATAATCGTAATAAACATAGAAACGCCAACTAGTGAAAAGCAAAGATTCACACTAGGGCCATAAGAATATTTTACCGTTGGATCATTACGAAAATAAATAGGAAGGACAAATAGCAAAAGAACGGTGATGATATAAAAAGAAAGATAAATTCGAAAAATTTTTTGATACTTTTCCCTCAACTCATGAAAAGGTTGTTTTTTATGGGCAACGACAAAAATATAGAGTAAAAATAAAAACACCCAACTAATACAACAGACCAGATAGACTCTTAACATAATATAATAAAATGCTTCAAAGCGATCGATTGGAATTACAATTAAGGATAGTTCGGAAATCAATGAAATAATGGAGACAATAATAATACAACGAAATATTCGGTTTTCCGACGTATCCAATTTGGGTTTGGTAAAAAACACAACCGCAATCAATATAATATAGACTAATGACGCGAGTGATAAGTACACCGTATTGCTCATGATAACACCTCTTCTATTCTATAATTTTATTATAGCACAAAATAAAAAGGATTCAATCTATTTGAATCACTTTCTTTCTAATACTTTTTCTTTTTGTTGTTCTTCTAAAATTTCTAGTCCCATTTTTTCAAGACGACGGAAATCTTGTTTGTTATTACTAGTATATGGCATCTCTTCTAGCACGTTGTAATACTTTGGAGCTGCTTTTTCTTTTAATTGCTCTTGGCATAACTCTTTGATTTGTTCGATAATTGCATTTTCTTCTTCTTTATACTCTTCTTTTAATACGATATGAATCATTGGTACTTCGCCTTTTTCTTCGTCTGGAACAGCAACTGCCACGCATTCTTTAACAGCTGGATATGCTTGTACCACATCTTCGATTTGACTAGCCGCAATTTTGAACGCTCCTACTGTAATCACACGACTTAATCTTCCATCGATATAGATAAATCCATCTTGATCTTGATATCCTAAATCATTGCTGTGAAGCCAAAGGGTTCCATCCGGATGAAGACGTTTGACAGCTTTTGTCTTTTCCTCATCGCGAGCATAACATTGGAAAGCAGATTCCGTCTTATAACAGATCTCTCCTCTTTCTCCTAGTTTCTTTTCTTCTAAAGTATCTGGATCAAAAATACTAACTAATTCATCATACATTGGAATTCCAATACTTCCAGGACGGTTTGCGTGCCAAGGGTTAACGCATCCTGCTCCTAAAATTTCATTGAATCCTGCTCCATTTAAAATAGGGGCACTGCATCCTTTGGTTGCAAACATTTCTTGAAATGACTCGACTTCTGTTTTGGCAATTTTATCTCCTCCACTAATTAGAGCAAGTGGTCTACTCATCGAATCGATTTCATCAAGGTGAGCAGCTAGATAACGATAATGAAGAGGTACACCGAAGACAACATCATATTTTTGATTGTACTGGAATAAAATGTCATCTCCTAGCATTGGGGTAAGCATTACTTCCATTCCATTAGCAAGTCCCATTGCTAAAGTGTTGATAAGTCCGTAACCTACCCATGCTGGTGCGGTTTTTAACATAACTTTTCCTTGATAAAGAGGAAGATCTACTCCACTAAATTTGCGAATAGAATTGTTAATAGAATAATCTGTATGAACGATGACTTTTGGTTTTCCTGTCGTTCCACTGGATTGAATAGTTAACACAGGACGATCTTTGTCGTAGCGAATTGTTGGCTCGGCAAATGGATTTCCAGTTTTTACAAAGTCAACAAAGCGCATATAACGTGGATCTTCTGGCATTTGAGGTAATGGATTTTGCTTTGTAGAATCGGCCATTTGCTTCATTTTTGCAAAATCTTCTCTACTATTCCATAATACGTTTAAAGGACGCATATATTGGCTTGGGTCTACATACAGTACTTTTTTCACGTCCGTATCGTGAATAATTTTTTCTAGATTAGGAATTACGGGAGCAAAGCATACGACATACTTACAATCGTCTTGATTAATGGCTTCCTCTAACTCTTTTTCAGAAAGAGTAATATCAACCCATTTTGAAGTAACTCCAATTTGGTCTAAGGCAATTAAATTAAGAGCTTCTTCCATTCCACTTACGGTTGCAATTAATACCGTATCTCCTTCTTTTAATCCTGCTTTTTGATAAGCGCTGGCAAGGCGGTTTGCTTGATGAAATAAACTTCGATAAGTCCATTCATTTCCCTTTAATCCCATAAAGTTAATAGCAGGTTGTTTTAGGTTGTCTTGATTTACATTTTTTAATAAATCTGCTAAGGTTTGATTTACTTCGAATTCGCGAATAGGAGTTTCTCGTTGAAAGCGAATCCA
Organism: uncultured Bacilli bacterium; assembly: GCA_944332535.1. Lineage (GTDB taxonomy): Bacteria > Bacillota_I > Bacilli_A > RF39 > UBA660 > MGBC162581. The sequence goes on along the minus strand of CALVKE010000013.1, from coordinate 510 downwards.
AGGCATGTCAATAGATGCATATCCTGATGATTTTTCTTCAAATACTTTCATTTTTACATCCTCTTTCTTCTATCTTTACACGGTTTCGAAAAACGCATGATGAATCATTCTTCCGTCTTTTCCGTGCTTAATACCCACTCTTATATCACAAGAGCGAATAATTGTCAAATAAAATAAGAAATAAGAGCTTATTTTCTCTTATTTAACTCTAGTATAGCTTAGATTGATAGAAAAAGCAAGTTGTCTCCACTCTCTTAATTATAGATAAAAAACAGAGTTCTATCTCCATTAGGAAGAAGAACTCTGAATCTTGTATATTTTAATAAGTCGAGTAACCGGAGAAAGTCAAATGAAGAAGTGCTGCTTGGCTAATAGTAGGAGACGTTGCATTGGCATCTGCCCAAATATTTTCAATATAAATTCGAAAACGTTGGTAAGGAGTGTTGGTGTTTATATTCTGGGTAACCACTGCTCCCGCTGTTTTTGCAGTACTATAGAAAACTCCTAAAT
>CALVKE010000012.1 GCA_944332535.1 uncultured Bacilli bacterium | reverse complement strand
TCCCTTTTATCATTTTTTCTTTACATTCTGTAATAATATGAATATTTTTATCCTTGATATTTAGTAGATTTAAGATATAATTATTTATAGACATAAGTTTGTTCCTTTCAGTGTTTTTTTGTCAATTACATTGTATCAAACTTATGTCTTTTTTAATAACAATATCATTAGTGAAAATATTCACCAACACTATTTATAATACAACCACTTTTTTGAGGTTAATTTCTTTTTTTATATTATATGGTGGAATAAAGTGGACATTGATACACGAGTTATTTTAATTAGAAATTCTAATGTTGGGAAAATCACGACTTTAAATGATTATTGGTTTGCATTTACTTTTCTAAATAATATTTCTTATGTAATCATTTTGCAGTAACTAAAACAATAGTGTATAATGAGGCTGTAAATCGAGTTGTTGAATAAATTGTGAGCGAATACACACAATGTTTCCGTTTAGTTTTCAAAATATAATGTAAACATAGTACCGATAGTACTATAAATTTTTATTACCAGTGCCACAAAGCCTTGAAATACCAATAATTATGTAAATAACATAAATACTTGGCTTTCTTGAACGTGCGAAAGAGAAAAAAATACAAGAATTGCTGTGGTAGTTAACTAATACAATAAGGGGAAATTTTTTGGAAACAAAAAGTCGTGCAAGCGCAATCCTTTTCTTTGAATATAATTCCATTTATATAAAGTAAAGATTTTCTCAGCGAGAAAAGTAAATGTAGTTAAAAAAGTTCAATCATTTTTATTTATGAAAATATTACTAACATATTATTATTTTTGATTTTAGAGTATTTTTTGAATGTTAAAAAATGCTGCTATCTGATATAATAAAAAATGATAAATTGTTTTTAAATATATTCATTCTAATGGTATAATATTAAAAACATAGAATTAACTAGCGCTGATAATGATTAAAATGTAATAAATAAGAAAGGAAAGATATTAATGAGTAAAGCTTATGTTGGTAAAATTGGGAACAATAGTAAAACAAAAGAAGTGGTAGAAGTTTTAAATTTTCCTGATTATGTTTTTGAAATGGATGGGAAAGATATTAATGATGCTAAAATCACTTATTATTATGATAGTATAGAAAACGTAGAGTTTATTGAGGGAAAAAGAGGAAAAGAGACGTCTAGTCCTTTAATTTCCTTGGAAATATCAGGTGTTGATGATAATAATAGAGATGCTTTTCTTCGTTTTATGCTTAAGTTAGATTTAGAGACTTTAAATAATTTTGATAATAATAAAATAGAAGATATTACAAAATATATATTAGAAAGTGAAGCCTTTGTTAAAAGACCTAATGATGATAAGTCTCAATTTTTAGACTGTTATCTACCTACTAATAAAAATACTGATATGTTTCATCAATTAACAAGTCTTTATGTTTTTAAATTAGATGAGGATAAATTTCTTTTTAAATTAACTGTTCCTAGTGAAAATATATTTACATATTTTGAAGTTAATTTTAAAAAGTAAAAAAATTATGGAAAAAGAAGTATTGATAATAAAAATACAAGTAGATATAGAATCAAAGTTTAATGCTTAAAGATAACATTTCTGTTCTTCTTGGTTATTTAAAAACACTCAAAACAAACGCGATCGTTATCTTGATTGAGGCTCTTTTTAAGGCCTCTTTTTTCAATGATCTACTGCTTTCTTAATTAATTCTTCTTTTTTTCGTCGTCTTATGTGCTGCATCATATATTAACCTTAGAACATCTTCAAAAATTAGCGTATCAAACATTATCATAAATAACCATAGTGTATTAAAGCTCCAATATGTTTTTCTTGCTTTTTCTTACCTTAAAACTTATAATGATAATAGGTGATAGTATGCAACATATTAATTTAGGAGGTGTTTATAATGATTTCTCTTTCCGATTTAAAAGATGAAAGGTTGAAGACGGTTTCTATGATTACAGGTAGAAGTCCATATAATTCCCCTTTTTCTTCGGATACTACTAATTCTGTTTTTTTAAACGAAAGACCATTCCTATTTCAAAATGATCTCTTTTCCTCTCGAATTTTATATATTAATCAAGATTATTATAAAAATCATAAAGAAGAAGTAGATTTAGCGCTTTCCAGTCTTTTAACTTCTTTACAAGGAAAGGAAATTATTCTAGGTGAAACTTTTATTAATGAAAATACAGTTCAAGGAATCGCCCAAAACCCGAATCTTACCAAAATAGATTTGCAAGGCTATTCTTTAGAAAAAAATATCTTTGATCTTTTGAGTCAGAGTAAAAGCATTCAGGAAATTATAACGCCTGGGGTAGCAAAGGAACTTGCCAACAGTTATGATTCAAGAATTACTTATCGCATGAATCAAAGGATAGGAATGGGGCTCAACACATTAAAAAGACTATTAACAGAAGATTATATAAAGATTGATAGTTGTGATTTGAAAGAAGTTCTCGAAGTATTAAAGCATAGAAAGAATAATTTACCTAAAAATATTAATATAGAAGTTACCGATTATTCTTTTTTAGAAAATTTTATGAAAGATATCGCTTCTTTATATGACGGTATTACTTTTGAAGATGAGTTATTCCCTGAACTCTTTTCTCCTAAATCAGCTGAAATCGTTTTTCAACTAGATCCTTCGAATATTAATCTTTCTGTTTTAAAACGCATAGAAGAAATGGAAAATAGTAATGTTCGCCAGCGCGTTGTTTTAGATTTTGAAGAATTATCTCTTAGCAAGGCTATTCAAACAGAAGAAAAAATAAGGTCCCTATTGGAACCGGTTATGATGATTAAGGATCAACTTTCTCCTTTCGAATTATATACTAAATTATATGAAATTGTAAAAGATTTCAAGAAATACCAAATCGAAGATGAAGGAATGTATCATGATGCATCGCGTTCTGTGTCTAATATTCTATTTAATGATTATATTGTTTGTGCAGGGTATGTTAATTTACTGCAAACGTTTTGTAATCGTTTTGGTTTGACTACTGGGTATATGCCTGTTTCTGTTTTACATGAAGAACAAGAAAATCTTGGCGTAACCGGTCACGCTAGATTATTTGTTCATATAAAAGATGAAAAATATGATATTGATGGAGTTTATATTAGTGATCCAACTTGGGACTCTATGGGTGAAACCAAATATAATCATTTGTTGATGACTTTGGAAGAGATTGATCGTGAAAGGGATTCGGAAGGAATTTTTGATGTGACTTTCAACCCTTATGATTTTTTAAAAGTAAAAACACCAGAGGAATTAGAGGAAATGTTAAAAAATCCTACTCTTAAGGAAATGTTTCAAAAATTACCTTCGGCATTGCGTTCAATTGATAATGGTGAATTTATGAAATCTTGTCAAAGAGATTATGATCTAGAAGAAGAGACCACGAAAGAAAAATTGAAAGAATATTGTGTCGCCTTTCAACAAGAACCTATTAGCGGAGATAAGATTTTAGCATCTCTTGTGCATATTTATCAGTTAGAACACAAAGATGTCCCGCAAGAAGAATTGATTGATCATTTTCAAACGATTCGAGCTGGGCTGAAAAAGAGAGAAAATTTATATTATCCGACGATTGAAACTGTCTCAAGTAGCAAAAGAACTTTTGATTTTCTTGAAAATAAATATGATAATGTAAATGTGGAAGAAATTGTCAATGAGGAATTTAAAAATCATACTACGAATACGAGATAAAATTAAAGTAGCAAAATATGTTTGGGGGACCTTCGATAGTCTCTGTTTGTTAAAAACACGTTGATTAGAAAAGAACATATGGAAAGGAAAGTATGAGGTATTCAAAATGAAAGAAGAACTATTAAAAGAAATAAGAGAAGAAGTAAAAGGGATCAAAGAAAAAATGGAAGAGCATAATGCAGACATCAAACGAGTAAAAGAGCTAGAAAAAGATCCTCACGTGAAAGAATATATTACTTTAATGAGAAAATTAGACAATAACGTGAAAAAAACAGAATACTCAGAAGCAGAAATTATCGCTTCTATTTATAGAAAGTATATTAGTCAAATAGAAGATATTGACACGAATGAAATATATGTCTATTTAGGAACGTATACCTCTTCCAGTGAAATAGATATCGTTCATGGCGCAAACGATATAAGAGTTAGATATGACGATCCGAGTGCAGATTATAGAATTTATTGGAATATCGAGCAAAGTTTTGCGGAAAATATTTTCCTTCCTCAATGTAAGGAATTTGAAGAAACACATGTTATTTTAAATCCTTCTGGTTATTTTAAAAGGGAAGCATTTTATAAAATTCAACAAGAATTTTTTGTAAAAGCGGCACAAGTAAATCAAAAGGCTGCTGCCAAAAGTTTATTAAAAAAATATCCAAAATTAAAAGAAAATCAACAAGGATAACCGGAAGAGAGTCTCCTAAGAGAGCTTCTTTTTTTATCAAAGAATAAAAAATGTGTCAAATTTTCTTTTCTTCCGTGAATAGTAATATCGAATATAAATAGAAAAGGGAAGATGTATCATGCAAAAAAGAAGGTTTTTGAAGAGAAAAGCTTTTTTAGAAAGACAGAAGCAAAAACAAAGAATAATAATCGCTCTTGAAATGATCAAAGAGGGCTACAGTATACCAGAGGTTGCCAAACATAGTAAAATTTCGAAACAAGAACTGGAAGGACTATTGAAAATAAAAGAATAAGTATCTTGTTTGATTGCCAAAAATAGTCATATTCGTAATAAAATTATGTAAAATTGTAGAAAAAACAAGGAATTTGCCGAAAATATGTTATAATGATTACATAGTATGTAAAAAGATAGGGTGATAAAGTGGAACTGATAAGGATGAATGATGTCACAAAGCAATATAAAAATGGAGTAGGTGCCCTTTACGATGTAAATTTGAAAATCAAGAAAGGAGAATTCGTATTTATCATCGGAGGAAGCGGAAGTGGAAAATCTACTTTAATTAAAATGCTATACCGTGAGGAAAAACCAACGCGAGGAGACGTTTTGGTCGGAGGATTAAACGTCAAAAAGTTGAGAAACGGAAAAGTATATAAATTAAGAAGAAAACTTGGAATCGTCTTTCAAGATTATCGATTACTTCCGAAATTAAATGTCTATGAAAATGTTGCCTTTGCTTTAGAAGTAATTGGAGCAAAAAAAGATGAAATACAAACGAAGACGTTAAAAGCTTTAGAATTGGTTGGATTAAAGTCAAAAATCCGTAGTTATCCTAGTGAATTATCGGGAGGAGAACAACAAAGAGTAGCCATTGCTCGTGCTATTGTCAACGAGCCAAAGCTTTTGTTATGCGATGAGCCGACTGGAAACTTGGACCCAGAAATGAGTATGGAAATCATGAAAATTCTAGAGTCCATTAACGAAACAACCAAAACGACTATTTTGATGGCAACACATGATAAAGAAATTGTCAATAAAATGGGAAAACGAGTTCTTGTTTTAAAAGAAGGACGTCTAGTCAAAGATTACGAGAAAGGAAAGTATGCCGATGAAGATATTTAGAATGCTGGGTAGGAATATAAGAGATGCGTTTCGTAGCGTATTTCGTAATTTTTCTCTTTCTATTGCATCCATTTCTTGTATTACCATTACATTAATTATCGTAGCATTTTCCATACTAGCTACTTTTAATGTCAACAACTTTGCCAAGATGATACGAGAAGATGTTACGATGGTCGTCTACGTAGAAAAAGATACTCCTTCGGAATACTTAGATGGAATTGAACAAGCCATAAAAGCGAATAGTAACGTCTTGACCTGCGTAAGAAAAACAAAAGAGCAAGTTAAATTGGAAATGCAACAATCCTATGAGTTGTTTGATAATATCATGTCCGAGTGGACCGAAGAAGAAAATCCTTTAAAAGATACATTTCAAGTAACAGTGAAAGATATCGATAATATTCATCAAACAGCGGATGAAATCGCGAACATGGACGGAATTGATTTTGTAGATTATGGAGAAAAAATGGTAGAAAGTTTAATTTCCGTATTTAAAACCGTACAAAAAGCTTCTATCTTAATTGTTATTGCTCTCATTATTGTTACTATTTTCTTAATTATGAATACTATTAAATTAACAATCTTCTCTAGAAAGAGAGAAATTTCTATAATGCGATTAGTCGGAGCTAGCAACTTTTCCATTAAAACCCCATTTGTTATTGAAGGAATGGTACTAGGTATGATCGGTGCCATCATTCCGGTTTTAATCACTATTTATGGATATTTTGCATTCTATAATAATTTTAATGGTCAGCTTTTCTCTCCATTAATTAAATTAATCGCACCAGAGCCATTTATTTATATTGCCGCTCTTATTGTACTAGTAATAGGTATGCTTGTTGGTATGATAGGAAGTTATCGGGCAGTAAGAAAGTATTTAAAAGTATGAGAAAGAAAGTATCTATGTTGCTCGTTATGATTTTTGTAGCATACCTCTTTCTACCGCTTTTAGAAGTTAACGCAGAAACTTTGAAAGAATACAAAGATCTATTAAATAAATATGAAAACGAGCAAAGGCAAAATCAAAGTGAAATCGATAGAACAGAACAAGCCATTAATAACAGCAGAAACGAAGTAGAAAGTATTAAACGTCAAATTCAACAAATGAATCAAGAAGTCGAAGAGATGGAGCAAGAAATTATCGATTATAACAATGAGATCAAAGACAAAAGCTTAGAAACAAAGCAATTGTTTGAATACTTACAAGTAGCAAGAGGAGAAAATCTTTATTTAGAGTATGCTTTTGATGCATCCACCCTAACAGACTTGATCTATCGTGTTTCTGTGGTAGAACAATTGACAGAATATAATAATAATTTGATTACCTCACTGGAAAATATGATTAAAGAGAATGAACAAAGAACCAAAGAGTTAGAACAAAAAGAAGTTGAGATGACAAAAAAACAAGAGGAGCTAACGAATAAAATTACGGAATTAACCGGAGTGAAGGCTAGCTTAAACGAAAACTCTGTTTCTGTTAGTCAACAAATTAAAATCTATCAAGAACTTATCAAAAGTTATGAAGATGCCGGATGTGAAGACAATGATGTAATTGGAAGAGATTGTGCTACTACCAATAGTGTAGCAGGATGGTATCGCCCCATCGAAAGTGGATATGTAACCAGCGAATTCGGTTATCGTTGGGGAAGCCTTCATCGAGCAGTGGACGTTTCCAATAAAAATCCATATAGTACCAAGATTTATCCAGTTGCTAATGGTACAATTAAAGCAAAATATAATGATGATTATGGTGCCCTAACGATTGTTATCGAGCATAAGACGGCTAGCGGACAATACTATTCTTCTTTATATACTCATATGAGTAAATATGCACCTAATATTTATGTTGGAAAGAAAGTGCAGACAACAGATTACATTGGATATATGGGAGAAACAGGACTTGCTTATGGGCCACATCTTCATTTGGAAATTGCCCCTTGTCGCTTATATACTCAATCCGATCCAAATTGTGGAAGTTGGTCAAAATATACAAAATATGTTAGTAAAATCTATAATAATGGAACCTTTAATGGACCAAGAGATTTAATCTATTTCCCAAAAAAGGGAGTTACCTTTAATGGACGTTAATATGGAACAGAGTTTCTACTCTGTTCTTTTCTTGTCTTATTATCATTTTCGTGTTAGAATAAATTGGCGAAAAAAATCAAGTATATCTGTGTCCTCTTTTCGGTAACACAATTGACATAGATAAGTAAGGAGAAAATTATGTTTCAGTTAGTATCGAAATTTCAACCAAGTGGGGATCAACCAGAAGCGATCCATCAACTTGTCAAAGGAATTAAAGAAGGAAAGAAAGATCAAGTATTACTAGGGGCAACCGGAACCGGAAAAACATTTACCATTGCGAATGTTATTTAAGAAGTAAATAGACCAACCCTAGTATTAGCACATAATAAAACATTGGCGGGACAACTATATTCGGAATTAAAAGAGTTGGTTCCCAATAATCATGTTTGTTATTTCGTGTCCTATTATGAAGATACCCTAAATTCAGTTATGTTTAGTGCTATTTAGTATCACTTGGTCCTTTATTTATTGACAAAATAACATTAGACATAACTAAACGGAATAAATTTGTGACTTTTATTCGTCTCAGTTAGTTCAAATAAAATTAGTGTATGAAAGGAGTAAAATAGATGAGTAATATAACAGTTGGTAACGAAAAAAATATTTTATTTTATAGTGATGAAAATGGCCAAACCAAAGTAGAAGTAATTCTACAAGATGAAAATGTTTGGTTAAATGTAAATGCAATAGCTAACCTTTTCGATGTACAAAGACCTGCTATTGTAAAGCATATAAATAATATATATAATGATGAAGAATTAAGTAAAGAATTAACTTGTTCCATTTTGGAACAAGTTCAAATTGAAGGAACACGAAGCGTTAAAAGACAAAAGGAATATTATAATCTAGATATGATTATTTCTATTGGATTTAGAGTGAATTCTAAAAAAGCAATCAAATTTAGAAGTTGGGCAAATGAAATAATAAAAGATTATATGATACAAGGTTTTGCACTTGATGATGATAGATTTATGAAAGCAAGAAAATCTGATCAAGAATATTTTAAAAGATTACTTGAAAGAATAAAATTAATTCGTACTAGTGAGAGAATGTTTTATCAAAAAATTACCGATATATTTGCTGAGTGTTCTATTGATTATGATAGAAATAGTGATATAGCAAAAGATTTTTATGCAACTGTTCAAAATAAATTTCACTATGCTATTACTGGGAATACCGCTGCAGAAATTATTTATAACAGAGTTGATAGTCAAAAAGCGAACATGGGATTAACAAATTGGGACAAATCTCCTGATGGAAAAATCTTAAAATCAGATGTTTTTATTGCTAAAAATTATTTAGATGAAAAAGAAATAAAAAACTTAAATAATTTGGTGAACTTATTTTTAGATATTGCAGAAAATAATGCAGAAAGAAATTTATCAATGAGTATGAATGATTGGAAGAATGAAGTTGAAACATCTTTAAAATTATTTCATTATGATGTATTACAAGGCAAAGGAAAAATCTCTGCTGAAAAAGCAAAACAAAAGGCAGAAAGTGAATATGAAAAATACAAAATTATACAAGATAAAAATTTGTTTCTGATTTTGATAAATTACTAATTGAAGCAGAAAAACTAGAAAATCATTAGAAATAATTACAATATGAATTGAATTATGTATAATAAATAATTATTTAAAAAAGGAGGTTCTGTTAAATGATGTTTTTAAGTCATAATTATAAAGATAAGGATGTAGTAGGTCCTATAGCAGCAAGATTGGCTAATAGATATGGAAGAGAAAATGTATTTTATGATTCGTGGTCAATAAAACCAGGAAACGGTAGAACAAATGAATAAAGGACTAGAAAAGTGCAAATATTTCTTCTTTTTTATTAGTGAAAATTCATTAAAAAGTGGGATGGTAAGTTTAGAATGGCAATCGGCATTACAGAAGTCAATAAGAGAAAAAATAAAATTTATACCAATTAAAATTGATAATTCAAACCAACCTGCCATATTGATAGATAAGTTGTATATTGATATGTATAATAAGGGGGCTGGAACAAACCTATCAAAATGTTATAGATATTATTGAAAATAATGAATCTAGTATTTATAATGAAAATTATTTTAATGTTTATTGCGATATTGTCAAAGTAACTGAAAGCGAAATTGACATTATAGTAAAAGCAAAGAGATTTGTCGAAAATCAACCTTTGATTGATATATCATTTAAAAATGACATTAATGAAATTGAATTTAATGTAATGACTCCACCAGGACAAACTTCATATTCTAGAATAACACAAAGATTTTCTGGTAAAATTCAAAATGGGGATAATTGTAAAGGATTAAAAATTATTTCACAAAATTTAACACCTGAAACACCGTTATATTTTAAAATAAAAAATGTTAAAGAAAGTAGAATTATAGATTTTAAAGTATGGTATGTTAATGGTGAAAATGGAATTTTGATTGGTCAAATAAATTAGTTATATATGTTTGTTTTGTATCATTTAATATTAACTAATGTTATTTAGTCTGGAAAATGAAATTTGTGACTTTTGATTTTTTAGTTTTACAAAGATAACTGTCAGCCAGTTGAAAAAAGTAAATTTGTGACCTGTAAACATTACTTGAAGTATTGTAAATAAAGAAAAAAATAAATGGGGGATGAATTTGTTTTGTGACTTTTATTCATCCTTGATGTAAAAGCTGAATTATTAACCATAAAAACATGTATAAATTTAATAAAAAATGATATAAGAGGTGACCTAAAAATGTTCGAATTAGTTTCTAAGTTTAAACCATCTGGAGACCAACCACAAGCTATTGAAAAATTAGTAAAAGGTCTTGAAAAAGGGGAAAAACACCAGGTTTTACTAGGTGCAACCGGAACCGGAAAAACATTTACCATTGCGAATGTTATTCAAGAAGTAAATAAACCAACCCTAGTATTAGCACATAACAAAACATTGGCGGGACAACTGTATTCGGAATTAAAAGAGCTGTTTCCCAATAATCATGTTTGTTATTTCGTGTCCTATTACGATTATTACCAACCAGAAGCGTATGTTCCATCTACAGATACCTATATTGAAAAAGATTCTTCAATTAACGATGAAATCGATGAATTGCGTCATTATGCTACCAGTTCCCTTCTTGCTTATGATGATGTTATAGTAGTAGCTAGTGTATCTTGTATTTACGGAATCGGAGAAGTGGAAGAATATAAAAATAAGATGCTAACCTTAGCAGTAGGAGATACTATTGATCGCAAGAAATTATTAACCAAACTAGTAGAAATGTTATTTGAACGTTCCGAATATGACTTTAAAAGAGGAACTTTTCGCATTAAAGGAGATACATTGGAAATTATTCCAACGTATATGACGACCAAGGGATACCGTATTGAGTTTTTTGATGAAGAAATCGATCGTATTTCTGAAATTGATACGTTAACAGGAGCAGTGTTAACGAATAAAAAAAGCGTTAGTATTTTCCCGGCAAGTCATTTCGTAACTAGTGATGAGAAGTTACAAGAAGCTATTCGAAGAATTAAAGAAGAGTTAAAAGAAAGAGTAGAAGTTTTAAAAAGTCAAAATAAATTATTGGCGGTTGAAAGGCTAGAGCAACGTACCAATTATGATATTGAGATGCTAGAAGAAACTGGATTTTGTCACGGAATTGAAAACTACTCTCGGCATATGGCCCTAAGAGGAGAAGGAGAAACACCTACTACTTTAATCGATTTCTTTCCAAAAGATTTTTTGTTGGTAGTAGATGAGTCGCATGTTACTCTACCGCAAGTAAGAGGAATGTATAATGGGGACCGTGCAAGAAAAATGAATCTAGTAGAATATGGATTCCGTCTTCCGAGTGCCCTTGATAACCGACCTTTGAAATTCGAAGAATTTGAAGCAAAAATCAATCAAGCAATCTATGTTTCTGCAACTCCTGGAGATTACGAGCTAGAAAAGACCAATCATCAATTTATTGAGCAGATTATTCGTCCGACCGGATTGTTAGATCCAGAAATTGAAGTGAGAAAAACAGAAGGTCAAATCGATGATCTAGTAGGAGAAATTAATGATCGAATCGCTAAAAATGAAAGAGCACTAATTACCACCTTAACGATCCGAATGGCCGAAGAATTAACCAATTATTTAAAAGAATTAAATATTAAAGTTGCCTATCTTCATAGCGAGGTAAAAACGCTAGAGAGAATGCGTATTATTCGTGATTTGCGTCTGGGAAAATACGATTGTATCGTTGGAATTAACTTATTAAGAGAAGGAATTGATATTCCAGAAGTAAGTTTAATTGCCATACTAGATGCGGATAAAGAAGGATTCCTAAGAAGTGAACGAAGTTTAATTCAAACGATCGGACGGTGTGCCCGAAATGCGAATGGGCGTTGTATCATGTATGCTGACAAGATCACAGAAAGCATGGAAAAAGCTATTCAAGAAACCCGTCGTCGTCGTTCGATTCAAGAAGAGTATAACCGAATTCACGGAATTGTACCACAAACGATTCAAAAAGAAATTCGGGATCTAATTAGCAACATAGATGAAACCAAAGAAGAAAAGAAAAAGCCAAAAATGAGCAAAAAAGAACAAGAAACAATGCTTGCTCGAATCGAAGAAGAAATGAAAGAAGCAGCCAAAAACATGGATTTCGAACGTGCTATGGAATTACGTGACTTGTTGTTTGAGATGAAAAGTGATCTAGAAAATAGATAAACGTCTTGTCAAATAGAAAATATTATGATATAATAGTGCTCCTATGGAAAAATAGGGGGAGCAGGGATAGAATGGAAAAAAGAAATTTAACAATTTATCCAACGAAATCAGTTTTTTTAGGATATGTTACGACAGTTAATCCAGATTCATACACATTAGAAGGACAATTTCAAAAGGATGTTGTAATTTTTAAACAGAAAAAAAATGAACGTAATCAAACGATTTATCTACCAATTGATGGAACCGATCGTTATTATAGCATTGATCAATTAGTTCCAATTCAAGAAAGAAGAAGAAAACATTCTTTTCTAATGACTTCAACCGAACTGGAGAAAATCAAACATTGGGAAAAGACGAGACTAAATTCGCAACCAAAAAAAGAAGAAAAATTACCTACTTCCACAGAACAACCAATGATTCCTGTAATACAAGAGGAATTGGAAGTAAACAAAGTTAAAAAATTAGTTGTTTAAAAGGTCAAAAGACCTTTTTCTATGGAATTGTTTACAAACATTTGTGTTAGTGATATAATAAACAAAGAAGGAAGGAACGAATATGGATAAGATTATAATTAAAGGGGCTCGTGAGAATAATTTAAAAAATATAAACTTAGAACTTCCTAAAAACAAATTGATTGTAATGACTGGAGTATCGGGAAGTGGAAAATCCTCTCTTGCTTTTGACACGATTTATGCAGAAGGACAAAGAAGATATGTGGAAAGTTTATCCGCTTATGCTCGGCAATTTTTAGGAGGAACAGAAAAACCGGATGTTGATTCGATTGAAGGACTCTCTCCGTCAATTAGTATCGATCAAAAAACAACTAGTAAAAACCCTCGTTCTACCGTGGGAACGGTTACTGAAATTTACGACTATCTTCGTTTATTGTTTGCTCGTATAGGAATTCCTTATTGTCCAACGCATCATGTTCCAATTAGCTCTCAAAGTATTGAAGAAATGACCAACAAAATTTTAGAATACGAAGAAGGTACGCGGATTATTATTTTAGCTCCGGTAGTACACGGGGAAAAAGGAACTCATAAAGATCTTTTAGAAGACTTGAGAAAGCAGGGATTTGTACGAGTTCGAATCAATGGAGAGATGATGGATCTTTCCGAAAATATTGAGTTGGATAAAAATACAAAAGATAATATTGCCGTTGTGGTCGATCGAATTGTGATAAGAGAAAATGTTCGAACACGTTTAATGGAAGCCCTAGAAGTAGCAACGAAATTAGCCCATGGAAAAGTAGTAGTAGATATTTTAGGAGATAAGGAAGTTGTTTTTTCGGAAGACTTTGCGTGTCCTTATTGTGACTTTTCTTTACCAGAATTAGAGCCTCGTATTTTTAGTTTTAACGCTCCTTTTGGGGCATGTCCAGATTGTAAAGGATTAGGAATTAAATTAACCATCGACGAAGATTTGGTAATACCGGATAAATCTTTAAGTATTAAAGAAGGAGCCATTCGTACGCTAAGCGATGACCAGGATGGAATTTATTTCAAGCGATTAGAGTGTGTTGCTAATCACTATCACATTGATTTGGACAAACCTTTTTCTAAATACACGAAAAAAGAAAAACAGATGCTTCTTTATGGAAGCGATGAACCTATCCATTTCCATTTCACAACCAAAGGTGGAAATGTCGTAAACAATCGTGATTTTTATGAGGGTGTTATTAATAATTTACAAAGAAGATACATGGAAACAAGTAGTGAGTGGATTCGCGAGTGGTTAGAAAACTATATGATAGAAACAGAATGCGAAACTTGCCATGGTGCAAGACTACAGGATAGTGTTCTTTCTGTTTTAGTTGGTGGAAAAAATATTTATGAAGTTACTTGTATGAGTATTAAACAATTGCTAGAGTTTATTAACCAACTAAAATTAACCCCATCGCAACAAGAAATTGCGAGTCTATTAATCAAAGAAATTAAATCTCGGTTGGAATTTTTAAAAAATGTTGGTTTAGAATATTTGACTTTAAGTCGTTCTGCAGGTACGTTATCTGGTGGAGAAGCACAAAGAATTCGTCTTGCTACTCAAATTGGTTCTAAGTTGACAGGAGTTCTTTATGTATTGGATGAACCAAGTATTGGACTTCATCAACGAGATAATCAAAAATTGATCGACTCTTTACTAGAAATGCGTGATTTAGGAAATACTTTGATTGTCGTAGAACACGATACCGACACCATGTTAGCAAGTGACTATTTAGTAGATATCGGTCCAGGTGCTGGAGATCAAGGGGGAGAAGTTATCGCCGCTGGAACGCCAGAAGAAGTAATGAAAAACGAAAATAGTATTACTGGACGTTTCTTAAGTGGAAAAGAAGTGATAGAAGTTCCTAAAACAAGACGCAAAGGAACCGGAAAATTCATTGAAATTAAGGGAGCAAGCGAAAATAATTTGCAAAACATCAACGTCAAGATTCCACTTGGAACGCTAACCTGTGTAACGGGTGTATCAGGAAGCGGAAAAAGTACCTTAATTAATCAAATCCTTTGTCGTGCCGCTTATCAACATATTTATAAAAGCAAAGATAAACCAGGAAAACATAAAGCAATTAAAGGATTAGAAAACATCGATAAAGTAGTAGAGATTTCTCAAAATCCAATCGGTCGTACGCCACGTAGTAATCCTGCTACTTATACTGGAGTATTCGATGAAATTCGAGAGTTATTTACGAATACTAAAGAAGCAAAAATGTACGGTTATGGCAAAAATCGTTTCTCATTTAATGTCAAAGGAGGACGATGTGAAGCCTGCCATGGAGATGGAGTAAAGAAAATCGAAATGCATTTCTTGCCAGATGTTTATATTCCTTGTGAAGTTTGTCACGGTACTAGATATAATAGCGAAACATTAAGCATAAAATATAAGGGGAAAAACATTGCCGACGTACTAGACATGCGAGTAACAGAAGCAATCGAATTTTTCGAAAACGTGCCAAGAGTACGCGATAAATTAAAAGTACTAGAAGACGTTGGAATCGGATATATTAAATTAGGACAAAGTGCACCAACTTTATCGGGAGGAGAAGCTGGACGAGTAAAGCTAGCGAAAGAATTACAAAAGAAAGCCACCGGAAAAACGCTCTTTATTTTAGACGAACCAACGACTGGTCTACATTCCAAAGATATTCAAAAGCTACTTGCAATATTTAAAAAAATAGTAGATAATAAAGATACGGTAGTAATCATTGAACATAATTTAGATGTAATCAAGGTAGCAGACTACATTATTGATTTAGGGCCAGAAGGAGGAGACGGTGGTGGTACCGTCGTTGCAACCGGAACCCCTGAGGAAGTCAGCCAAGTAAAAGAAAGCTACACTGGTCAATTTTTAAAGAAGATCCTAGAATAATACTACCAATTCTTCCTCTTGGTACGCTTCTTCTTTCTACTTGAGTTAGCATACGACCAGAAGAAAAGGAGAAACTATGAAAGAAAAAAGTTCTGCAGTAGAAAAAAGGAAAATACGAAATTCAATCATAGAATGGATTTTTTCTATGTTAGGATATGCGTTGGTATTTATTTTAGCTTCTTTGATGTTCGACAGTTTTTATATTGATTTATCTCATTTTGGAATTTATGCCCTTTTGTTATCTGTTATTATTTATCTTTTAAATAAGACCGTAAAACCTCTTCTTTTGTTTTTAACGATGCCAATTACGGGACTTACTTTAGGATTATTCTATTTTGTTATCAATTTATTTATATTAAAACTAGGGGATTGGATTCTAATGGGACATTTTAATATGGGAACCCACATTTATACATTTTTTATTGCCGTTTTTATATCAATTATGAATTTATTGGTAGAAAATATTATTATAAAACCAGTAATAAGGAGGATAGAACGGAATGAGTAGAGTAGCATTAGACCTAGGAGTAATTCAAATATATTGGTATTCGATTTTTATTTTTCTTGGAGTAATGCTTGGAAGTTTTGTGATACTACGAGAGTGTAAAAAGCAAAAAATCAATGAAGATTTCATTATTAATCTAATCTTTTATACAGTAATATTCGGTTTAATTGGTGCGCGATTATACTATTGTGCATTTCATTGGGATTATTATAGTCAATATCCTTTAGAAATATTAGAAATCTGGAATGGTGGACTAGCCATTCACGGAGGTATTCTAGCAGGATTATTATTTATCTTTTTCTATACGAAAAAATATAAAATTAAATTGTTAAAAATAACGGATATTTTAGTTGGCGGATTAATCCTTGGGCAAGCAGTTGGAAGATGGGGAAACTTCTTTAACCAAGAAGCCTTCGGACAAGAAACAACAAGACTTACTTTAGAAAAGTTAAATTTACCGGAGTTTATCATCGACGGTATGAACATTAATGGAACGTATTATCAACCGATGTTCTTATATGAATCGATTTGGAATTTGTTTGGCTTTTCCGCACTTCTCATTATTAAAAGATATCGTTATTTAAAAACAGGACAATTAACTGGATTTTATATGATGTGGTATTCTTTTGGAAGATTCTTTATTGAAGCCTTCCGCAGTGACAGCTTAATGTTGGGAAGTATCAAAGTCGCACAACTAGTATCAATTGTAATGTTTATTTTGGGACTATTATTATTCTTATTCTCAAAGAAAGGATCTCGTTTTGAAGGATTATATAAAGAAGAGATGAAAGAAAATATCAAGTTTTAAGGAGAATTTATGGAATATAATACGATTATTATTGGATGTGGAATAAGTGGGATGAGTGCAGCTCTTTATTTAAAAAGAGCGAACATAGATTTCTGCATTTTTGAAAAAGAAGCACCCGGTGGACAGTTGCTGAGAACTTCTGCTGTTGAGAATTATCCGGGTGTGTTAAAAACAGACGGAGCAACCCTTGCCACGAATCTTTACCAACAAATGAATGCGTTGCAAGTGCCTATTTATTTCGAAGAGATCCTCTCTTTAGAAAAGCAAGGGGAAAAGTTCTGTGTCGTAACAACAGGAAAAAGTTACTATTGTAAAAATATTATCTATGCGACCGGACGGCAACAGAAAAAACTAGAAATAGAAAACGAAGATAATTTTATTGGAAAAGGAATTAGCTATTGTGCTACTTGCGATGGAGCGCTCTATAAAGGAAAAGATGTAGCAGTAATTGGCGCTGGCAATTCCGCTTTTGAAGAATCATTATATCTTTCCAATTTATGTGATAGTGTTACAATTTTTGTAAGAAGAGACCAATTTCGAGCCGATGCATCGCTAATTGACCAAGTAAAAAAGAAAAAAAACATCAAAATTTTAACCAACAAAGTAGTCAAAGAATTACATGGGAAGGATCATCTAGAATCCATCACGGTCGAAGATAAAGAAGACGCAAAAGAACGAACTTACCCTGTTGCTGGCGCTTTCGTCTATATTGGACAAATTCCAAAAACAAGTCTTTTAGATTCTTTTCCTATCGAAAAAGAAAATGGTTATATTATTACCAACGAAAAAATGGAGACGAACATTCCTCATCTTTATGCTTGTGGGGATTGCCGCAAGAAGGAACTTTATCAATTAGTGACAGCAAGCTATGATGGAGTCATCGCTGCGAATGAAATTATACAAAAAAGGGATACTAACGATTAATTAGTATCCTTTTCTAATTCTAATAAAGAAGTAGAAGAATTATCAAATTCTTTATCCATCAATAATTCATGCATCATCTCTTCTTTGTTTTCCAAAGCAATTTCTTCAATACGGTCTACTCGACATTTTTCTGATAAGAAAATAGCTTCAATTTTTTGAACAGCGTCTTCTAAAACATCATTGATGACTACGTAGTTATATTTTGGAATTTCGTTAATTTCTTGATAGATCGTTTGAAATCTTTGAATAATTTGTTCTTTGGTCTCAGAGCCTCTTGCTTTAATTCGTCTTTTTACCTCTTGTAAAGAAGGGGCGAGTACAAAAATCAAAATGGTTTCTGGAAGCAGCTCTTTTACTTGCTGGGCACCTTGTACATCAATCTCCAAAATAACATCTCTACCGGAAGCAAGCACTTCTTCAATTTCTTTCTTTGGCGTTCCATAGTAAGAAGAAGAGTGTACTTTCGCATATTCCAAAAAGTCTCCCTTTTCAATTTTTTCTTCGAACTCTTCTGGAGAGATAAAATAATAATCTTTTCCATTTACTTCTCCAGGGCGCATCTTTCTAGAAGTATAAGAAATAGAAAGATAAAGATTAGAATTTCTTTTTAACAACTCTTTGATAATAGTTCCTTTTCCAGCACAACTAGTACCGGATATAATAATTAAAGATCCACGCTTTTTTGTTTTAATGTGTGACAATAGAATCTTCCTCCTTTTTCTGATTATACCTTGAAAAAAGAAAAAATACAATACTAGGTATGTGAGAAAAGAAGGTTTTACTTTTCGAAAAACTTATGTATAATGGTAATAGGTGATGCAAAAAATGAAGAAGAAAGTAGTTATTTTAGGTGGTGGGACAGGAATGTCTTGCACGATTAAAAGTTTAAAACACTTTCCACTAGAGATTACAGCAGTGATTACAGTATCGGATAGTGGTAGTTCAACGGGAAGATTACGCGAAGAATTTGCAACGCCAGCAGTAGGAGATATTCGGAAAGTATTAACGAACTTTTCGCATCTTTCAGAAGATATTCAGAAAATTTTTGAATATCGTTTTCAAACGTATAGTGATTTAGATAATCATCCAGTGGGAAATCTTTTGTTGACTGCGGCATTAGAACAAACCGGAAGCCTTCAAAAAGCAATTGAATACATGAGTGTAATATTAGATGTAAAACATCGAGTTCTTCCTCTTTCGGAAGATTATTTAACGCTCATGGGAGAGACAATAGACGGTCAGATGATTGAAGGAGAAGAACAGATTACCAAGTCTCATCAAAAATATAAGAGAATTTTTTATAAAGAAGAACCACATGTTTTACGGGAAGTTATTGAAGCAATCCAAAATGCTGACCTCGTTATTTTAAGCATGGGAAGTCTTTATACTAGTTTGCTTCCACATCTAATCTGCGAAGAAGTGCAAGAGGCTATTCGTACAACAGACGCTAAAATTATGTATATTTGTAACGCCGTAACCCAACCGGGTGAGACGGATGATTTTTGTGTTGGTGATCATATTAAAGTGATTGAAAGTTATATTTCTCCACGGAAAGTAGATGTTGTGATTGCTAGCAATACGGCCGTAGAACCCGAAATTATCCAGAAATATGCGACCAAAGAACAAAAAGATCCCGTAATCATCGATTATGATACCATCAAAGAATTGGGTTGTGAGTTAATAGAGGCGGATCTATTAACGACAGAAGATGGTACCATTCGCCATAATAGTATGCGATTAAGTTCTATTATTTTTTCTTATTTAATGAGGTGAGAAAATGTCTTTTGCGACAAATGTAAAAAATGAAATTACCAAGCATGATGGTACCAAAACAGAAAATATTGCTCTATTAAGTGGGTTTATGAGAAACAATGGAGGATTTAACCAAAAGGAGATTCATCTTTTAACGGAAAATGCTTCCATTGCTAAAAAGATTTATCGTCTTATAAAAGAAATTTATCAAATTTCTCCTACGATCGAAATTCAAAAAAACATGAACCTATCCAAAAATAGTATCTATCATTTATTTATTCATGATAAAGTAGAAGAGATTCTAGAAGATTTATCGATTACAGAAAAAGGAAAGTATTTGGAAATACCACGAGAGTATTTATTTTCATCCGAAGAAGAAATTCGATGCTATTTAATGGGTGCATTTTTATCAAAAGGAAGCATTAATGATCCAAAAACGGCTCGTTATCACTTGGAATTTTTGATTGAAGAAAAAAAAGAAGCAGAATTTATTAAAAAACTCTTGAATATTTTTCATCTAAATAGTAAAATCTTAAATAGAGACAAAGGTTATATGGTTTATATGAAGGAAGCAGAAAAAATTGGAGATTTTCTTCGAATTGCTTATGCAAACAATGCTATTCTTTATTATGAAGATATTCGTATTTATCGAGATCATAAAAATATGACCAATCGTCTTAACAATTGCGAACAAGCAAATATTGATAAGATTGTAGAAACTGCAACCAATCAAATCAAAGAGATTGAATATTTACAACAAAATGATGTATTTGATTTGTTGGATGACAAAACCAAAGAAGCAGCGGAATATCGTCTAAAATATCCAGAGGCTTCCTTATTGGAGTTAAGCGAAATTATTAGTTATGAAACGAATAATTCCATTACTAAATCAGGCTTAAATCATCGGTTTCGCAAGATCAAAGAATTAGTCAGAAAAATGAAAGAAAACAGTTAGTTTTCTAAATGCCGAAATGGCTCAGTTGGTAGAGCAACGCACTCGTAACGCGTAGGTCGCGGGTTCGAATCCTGCTTTCGGCACCATATTTGTGAGAATGGCGGAATGGTAGACGCGCTACTTTGAGGGGGTAGTAATCATTAGATTGTGGGAGTTCAAGTCTCCTTTCTCACACCAAATAAACGCCGATTTAGTTTAGTGGTAAAACAGGTCCTTGGTAAGGATCAGAGGCAAGTTCAATTCTCGCAATCGGCACCATTTGAAAATTAAGTCAAATGAATGATTTTAAATATATGGAAAATTAATTTCGGTGAGCTTTTTTAGTTAATGGGTAAATGGAATTAAATACAGTTACTCATTTTTTGTTTAATAAAAGACCAGTTATTTTGAACTGGCCTGTTTGATAAATATTACTAAATAATTAAGTTTTTATTTTTCTTCTTTAATTTAATAATTAATATTGAAATAATATGTGTTATAAATATTACTAATAATGTATTTAAATAAGGATGATTATATATATTTTTAAAGAGTAAAGATAAAATAAGAATAATCATTGGATGTACTAAATAATAATATTTTGATAAAATACCGAATTGAAAATTTAATTTAATATTATTAGTTAGATAAATAGAAGAAATGAATAAATAATAAGTTAAAGGCACGCAAGAAAGTAAAATATTACTATTTAATCTGTTAGTATCATGTAATAGTATTGCTTCAAAAACTAGAAAGAAAATAGTAATAATCAATTTTGCAAAACAATTTTTGGAATATAGCTTTTCTTTTGATCCCATAAAATAACCTAACACTACATAGAACAATCCAAAAAACAGAAAATTTCTAGTGGTAAAGAAAATGTTATAATAATAAGATACTAATTCTTTTATTGATAATGGTAAAATACCATAATAAGTTTCTGTTGCACCAAATAATAGTAGGATAAATGAAATAATTAATAAATATTTAATTTTATGCTTTTCTTTCCATTTTCGTAATAATATTAGTGAAAAAATAATAGCTGGAAAATACCAAAGATGATAATAAACACCTGTATAAAGTAAAGCAATGATTAAAGCAAATGGTAGTAAAATAATTATTCCTATAATTAATAAAGGAATGGATATATTTAAAGAAGAAACAAAGTTTATAATTTCAGGAATATACTGAATACCAACACAAATTAAAAATATTATGTATATAAGGCTCCAAGCAAGATACAATGGTATTGTTTTTTTAATATAACCATCTATATATTTTGGATTATTTTTTTCTTTTTTGGCAACAAAGTATCCTGTAATGGTAAAAAAGATCGGAACGCATGTCCTGGTAATTATATTATTAAATGCTAAATCTAATTCATTTGAAAAATTAAGAAATGGACGCAAGTGTAGGATTATAATTAAAATTGCCGAAATATATTTTAAAATATCTAAATTCTGATAAAACATATTATTATTCTCATAATTTTTATTTATATTGTGTTGAATTTTAATTGTAATAAAACTGAAAATGATAATAATTGATAGCATGACAAAAGGATTGGCTAATCCATTTTCAATTTGAAATACATTAATAATTCGTAAAAATAATACTAATATAGTTATTATTAATGTGATAATTATTTCGTTTTTGTATCGCATATTAAATCACTTCTCATTTTTCATTAGAGTTTAAATAATTATACCATTTTTTTCATATAAAAACTATTTCAAAATAACAATAAAACATGATGCTGTATGTAGTGATTGATTCACAAAGCAAATTGACGGTAGTTTTTTTCAATTTAGAAGCACACTGGTATAATATTATATAGCCCAGTTTGTAATATTTAGAAACTTGTGGTATAATATAGGCCATTTAAAGAGAAAAAACGATATGATAGAATCGTAGAATGCTTTACGTTTTAGGAGTTGAGTCAATGAATACTGACAGTATAAAAAATAATTTGATTTGTGAGATCGAGAAATTAGTTGAAATTATTAAAAAAGAATACCCCAATCTTGTTGATATTCCGCATAATTATGATTTAAGGGAAAGAGTACATATAGAAGAAACGGGAACAATATCTCTATTTGTGCGAAATAAAAATTTTTATTTTCCTTTAGATGCATTTAAAGTGTTAAAAGCATTTAAAAAAATACCTGGATTTGGTATGATGAAAAATCATAAAACATGTACGGAAGAAAATATGATAATAAACAATAATACGTACATTACTTATATAAAACATGCCTTTTTAAAAGGACTAACTCCTGAAGAGTATTTTAAAGAGATTCTTTTACACGAAACGTTACATTTTTGTGGTAGCGGTGGCGGAAATGCACTAAGAGAAGGAATAAACGAATTAAAAACAAGACAATTAGCAAAAAAATATGGATTATTAACATCTTCTTGTGGATACCCAAAGGAAACCAAGATAGCGTATGAATTAGAAGAAATATTTGGAGAAGACATTATAAATAGAATTTCTTTTTCCAAAAGTCAGCGGGAAATAAAAGAAATATTAGATTCTGTATCTCCTGAAGCAACATCGTTTTTCATGGACTTAGAAAAAACAATGGAAAAAGAATTTCATAATAAATATATGAAATACAAATTTCCTGGAGCAACCGGGCCATTCAAAAAAACAAAAAAATATAATACTATAGATTATACAGAAGCATATGCAATGATTGATGAATACAAAAGGAACCACAAGATATCAAAATAAGCTATGAGTATTCTAAGATTAAAAGTATCTGTGCTATAAAAAATTTCGGTCTGTAAAGGACTGATTTTTTATTTGGCCAATTCTATTCGAAAAAAGACTCGAAACACCAATCCTATGTTATAATAAAAAAGGAATAGAAAGAGTAAAAAGGAAAAGTACAAGGAGGTATTATGGAACAAACAAAAATAAAAGTAGGAATTTTACCAAATCAATTTCTAAAGTCCGATGGAACCTTTGACAAATCAGAAGCACTGAAGTTATCTGGGAAAATTGCCGGTGTTTGCTATGATGAAGAGGGATTTGCTCATCTAGAAGCAGAACCGGAAGAAAAAACGATGCGTAGGATTGAGAGAACCTTAAATAATGGTCATCATAGTGTTTATGATCATATTTCAATAAGTTTTAACTTGCAAAATGTACCAAAAATTTTAGCAATGGTATTAAATAATGAACACCAATATACAACCAGCGAAAAGTCAGCAAGATATACTCCCGTTGTACGAGGGGATGATTCTATCATTACCTATGAAGAAGAAAAACTTTATAATAAGTGGCTAGAGATATTTAAAATAAAAATCAAATCACAGTACGGAAACGTCTTAAAGGACGCTAGAATTCAAAAGTTAGCACAAGAAAATGCGCGCTATTTAGTAACCGTATTTATGCCAACCCAAATGATTTATTCTACTTCTTTAAGACAAATTAACTATATTGCTTCTTGGATGCAACAATATATTGAATCAATGGAAATAGCCCCTTCTTTTGATAAAAAATTAAAGAAATCTATGCAAGAATTATTAGGAGAACTTAGTGATTTGAATGTACTAGAAGATAGATTAATGAAAAACGATAAATATAGAAGTTTATCATTATTTGGAAAAAATTTAGATCAAAAAGTAGATTATTTTGGGGATGTTTATTCTTGCACTTATGAAGGATCTTTTTCCTCTCTTGCTCAAGCTCAAAGACATAGGTCACTTGACTATCAAATGGAAATGTTGGAAGAAAAAGAATATTATATACCGCCTATTCTTATGGATGATCCAATATTAGTAGAGGAATGGCTGAAAGATATGGAAGTTGTGAAAAATGTTTATCCACAAGGAGAAATGATTCGAATCAGTGAGTCTGGAAAGTATGAAGATTTTATCTTAAAATGTAAAGAAAGATTATGTGGTGCTGCTCAACTTGAAATTATGGATCAAACAAAAGAAACATTACTAAAATACCAACAATATCTACAAAAAACAAGTAGTCCACTTCTTCAAGATATAGAACGCCGCACTCATGGTGCAAGATGTACTTTCCCAGATTATGATTGCCCTCGAGATTGTAAATGGAAAGAAGGAAAAACCTTAGTTAGAAAGATCTAAGGTATATTATAAAAAGGAGAAAGAAATATGTTAGAAAACAAAGTAGCCATTATTACCGGAGGAACTAGGGGAATTGGTTTTGAAACGGCGAAAGTGTTTGCCGAAAATAAAGCCCAAGTAATTCTATTTGGTTCACGAAAAGAAACCGTTGATCTTGCTCTTCAAAAACTAGAAGCAGAAGGACTTTCTGCCAAAGGGTATGCCCCTAATTTAAACAATATGGATGAAATTGAAAAGGTTGTACAAGAAATATATGAAACTTATGGCCATATCGATATTTTGATTAATAACGCCGGAATTTCATCAGATAAAAAAATAGAAGACACCACCAGTGAAGAATTTGCAAAAATTATTGATTTAAATGTAAATGCAGTATTCAATATGACAAAAGCAGTGGTTGTTTATATGAGAAAGCAACAAGAAGGAGTTATTTTAAATACAAGTTCTATGGTAAGTATCTATGGACAAGCCGCAGGAGTTGGATATCCAACTAGTAAGTTTGCGGTAAACGGAATGACGAAATCTCTTGCTCGTGAGCTTGGACGAGATCATATTCGAGTAAATGCCGTTGCACCAGGGGTAATTAATACAGACATGGTATCTTCTCTTCCAAAAGAAGTAATCGAGCCTCTTGTTCAAACGATTCCATTAGGAAGAATTGGAGAACCTCGCGATATTGCTAATGCGTTCTTGTTTTTAGCAAGTCCTTTAGCAAGTTATATCACGGGAGCTATTCTCTCTGTTGATGGGGCGGCAAGAAGTTAGGAGGAAATCATGGATAAAAAAGTATTCGAAAACTTAAGTTATGGAATGTATATTATTGGAGCCAAAGAGGAGAAAAATGTTGGATGTATCGCTAATACGGTCGTACAAATTACTTCTCAGCCCATGACGATTGCGGTAAGTCTTCATCACGATAACTTAACCAATCAAACAATTCAAAAAACCAAAAAATTTAGCGTTTCTATTTTGCCGGAAAAAACAGACCCGAAAGTAATTTCCACATTTGGTTATCAGAGTAGTAGAGAAATAGATAAATATGAAAATTTAGATACCGTCGATTTAGAAGGATTTCCAGTGTTAAAAAATAGTTGCGGAGCCATGATCTGTAAAGTCATCGATACGATGGAGACCAGTACTCATACTATCTTTTTAGCAGAAGTAATCCAAACGGATTATTATCAAGAATCGCCTCCTATGACGTATCGTTATTACCGAGAGGTATTAAAATTAAAAAGTCCAAAAAATGCCCCAACTTATGTTGAGGATAGTAAAGGGAAGAAAAAGACTGTTTGGAAATGTAGTGTATGCGGTTATGAAGTGGAGATGGAATCTCTTCCCGAAGATTACCGTTGTCCAGTTTGTGGAAAGCCAGCCAGTTTTTTTGAAAAAATAGAAAAGGAGATAGAATAAATGAAAGAATTAATGATGAAAGAATGTCCTCAGTGCCATTCTTTAGTGAGACTATGGAAGGAATGTAACTGCAAGGATGCCACTTTTTCTTGTTGTGGAGAAGCAATGAAAGAGGTGAATGCCAACGCAACAGATGCCTCTTTTGAAAAACACGTTCCAACCTATGAAGTGAAGGATAATAAAATAAAGGTAAAAGTAAATCATGTCATGGAGGAAAACCATTATATAGAATGGATTGGTATTTTCGCAAAAAACGAAGAACATATCTTCTATTTTCATCCAAATGAAGTGGCAGAAGTAGAATTCCCTTATATCGAAAACGCAACATTATATGCTTATTGCAACCTTCATGGATTGTGGAAGGCAGATATAAAATAAGAATACAAAAAGGTATTGGTAGTCAAAAAGATGATACAATACCTTTTTTTGAGGCAAAAAAAGAAACTTTTTCTTCGATTCCCCGACTATAATAGTGAGGTGTTAATTATGAACGTTCAAAACTCCCTCCAAACATTTGAGGAAACTTATCAGAAAACCTATTCCGATATAGTAAAATATGTCATTTGCAATTGTTCTAACTTAGAAGATGTAAAAGATATTGTGCAAGAAGTGTATTTATCTTTTTACAAAAGAATAGATGCCAAGAAAGATATTGACAATGTAGAATCTTTTCTCATAGGGATTGCCAAAAATAAAGTAAAGGACTATTATCATTTTCGTTATAAAGAAAAACTTCTCTCTCTATTTTCGAAAAAAGACGAATTCGAGCTGATAGAACAAATACCAGCGAATGTTAATATTCCCGAGATAATCATTCATCAAGAGCAAATGGATTTTGTATGGAAATACTTAAAATCGAAAAAGATTACGGTTGCACGCATATTTTATCTATATTATCAAATGGATTACCCTTTAAAGAAAATAGCTGATGAGTTAAATATGACGGAATCCAATGTAAAAAATGTTCTTTATCGAACACTAAAAGAGTTAAACCGTCTTATTCAAAAGGAGAGTGAAGGAAATGAATCCTAAAGAGCTTTTTCAAAAAACATTTGATAAATATTTAAATAAAGAAGAAATTTATCAAGAAATTCAAAAGAAAATAGAAAAGAAAGAAAAAAGAAAAGGAAAGTTGATTTATTTAATCCCTGCTACTTGCGTTATTTTATTAACGATTGGATTATTTATTTCTGCTAAACCATTACATGGAAGTTTTCTATTCGAAGAAAATCAACAGGAAGACTCTATTATAATAAATTCATTAGATCAGAGCATGATCTCCCTTCGTGACTATGATATAAAGTGTGTCGAAATAACAGACGAGTCTCATGAACAATTAAAACAAAAGTATTCGTTTCTCTCCCGTCTTGCGATACCTAGTGGAATTTCTTTAACTCCGCATCCTTCTGAAAATAGAGGATGTGCCGTTTACACCAAAGAACCGGGAACCAACGATTATAGCAAATTGTACCAATATGAGTATTATTACAAAAATGCCGATTATTCCAAAAGTATTGTACTCGCTTTTTCTAAACTTGGAAAACCTTTTCGAGATTATTATTTCATGGAAGACGCCACTCAACTTTCTACTATTAATGGAAATTCCGTTCTTCTTTATGGAAGCGACAGCTTTTATATCGCACAATTTACTTATCAAGGAACTTTCTTTGATATCGATGCCAAGGGAATTAATGAACAAGAATTTTTGAAATTGATAGATAGCATTTTACAGTAGAGAAAAAAGAAAATTTTTTCTCTTTTTTTGTCCGTTGTAAAGAAAGAAGAGTTGTGATAAAATACAGATAAGAATAAAACTAGCGAAGGAGGACAAAATGAAAGAATGGTATCAAAAAGAAATAAGTGAAGTAGAAGAAGAACTACAGAGCAGTCAAAAAGGATTAACTAGTATAGAAGCCAAAGAAAGGCTAAAAAAGAATGGAAAAAATGAATTGCCGAAGAAGAAAAATGATAGTGCTATTAAAATCTTTTTTCGACAACTCTTGGATCCGATTGTCATCTTACTGGTGATTACGGTTATTTTATCCTTATTGGTAGAAGAATATATTGACGCGATTGCTATTGTCTTTATTATCTTAGTAGATTTATTAATGGGAACTTTTCAGGAATGGAAAGCAGAGAAAAATGCGAAAGCTCTTTCTCAAATGATTAAAGTAAATGTACAAGTATTACGGGACGGAAAAGAAATTACTGTTGATTCGAGTGAATTGGTAGTAGGAGATATTGTCTTGTTAGACTCCGGAGATAAAGTCAGTGCTGATATGCGTCTTTTTGAGTGTCATAATTTACAAGTAGATGAATCTGTGCTAACGGGAGAAAGTACTTCTGTTACCAAACAAGATGAGGTTTTAACCGGATCACATCCGCTAGCAGATCGAAAAAATATGGTATTTGCCGGAACTACGATATTAACAGGAAGAGCCGTTGGTATGGTTGTTGCGACTGGAGTTACAACAGAAATCGGACACATTGCTCGAAAAGTAACCGATACGAAGGAATCAAAATCTCCCCTTACCATACGAATGGATAAATTCTCAAAACAAATTAGTGTTTTAGTTATTATCATTGCGATTATTATTACAATATTATTAATTAGTAAGGGAGTGGAAGCGAAAACAATTTTCTTATCTGTTATTGCGCTTTCTGTTTCTGCTATGCCGGAAGGCCTACCACTTGCTTTGACAATGGCCTTAACAGTAGCTTCTAATAAAATGGGAAAGAAAAATGTCATTGTAAAAAAGTTAAACCATGTAGAAAGCTTAGGAAGCTGTACAGTTATTGCTAGTGATAAAACAGGAACGCTTACGATGAACGAGCAAACTGCTAAAAAAATAGTACTCCCTCATAAGAGTTATGTTGTAAGTGGAATCGGATATAACGATGAGGGTCAAATTGAAAGAGAAGATAAAAAAGAAGAAGATTTAGAAGATGCTATTTATCTTTCTAAACTGGGGTACTTTAATAACGAAGCAACGCTTACAAAAGAACACGGAAAATGGATTATTACCGGAGATTCGGTTGATGCGGCATTTTTAGCCCTAGGACGAAAAGCCAAAGTCGAAGAGAAAAACGCAGAAGTGTTAGCGTCCATTCCTTATGAATCCGAAAAGAAATTTTCTGCCATCTTTTACCGGGAAAACGGAGAAATTCGCTGTACGGTCAAAGGATCTTTTGAAAAGGTACTTTCGTTTTCCAATACGATGAAAGCGGATACTGTTCTTCCTCTTCAAAAAGAAAAATTGATGGAACAAAACGAAATGTTAGCATCCGAAGGATATCGTGTTATTGCGCTTGCAGATGGACCAGTAGAAAACTGGGTAGAAAAAGAAGACTATGAGGAAAAAGATATCCCACCTCTTACCCATGTTGGACTAGTTGCATTTATCGATCCAATCCGAAAAGAAGCTAAAACTTCTGTTCAAGAATGTCAAAAGGCTGGAATTAAAGTATTGATGATTACAGGAGATCATCCGCTTACTGCTTATACGATTGCCAAAGAATTATCCATTGCTTCTAATCAACAAGAAGTAACAACAGGAGTAGAAGTTGCCGAAATGTTGAAAAAAGGACAAGAAGCATTTGATGCCTTCGTAAAGACGAAAACAGTCTTTACTCGAGTTACTCCAATCGATAAGTTAGAAATTGTGGAATCTTTAAAACGACAAGGAGAGTTCATTGCGGTAACCGGAGACGGAGTTAACGATGCTCCAGCGTTAAAAAGTGCCAATATCGGAGTTGCTATGGGAAGTGGAACCGATGTTGCGAAAGAAACAGCTTCTATGATTGTTTTGGACGACAATTTTAAATCGATTGTCGCAGGAATTAAAGAAGGAAGAACCGCTTATAGCAATATTCGAAAAGTAAGTTATATGCTTTTATCTTGCGGACTTGCCGAAGTATTATTCTTCGTGTTATCCATTCTTCTTGATTTACCAATGCCATTAGTTGCTATTCAATTATTATGGTTAAATATTGTTACCGATGGTCTTCAAGATTTTGCTCTTTCCTTTGAAAAAAGCGAATCTTCCATCATGGAACAAAAACCAAGAAGTCCCCAAGAATCGATTTTTAATAAAGAGTTATTCAAGGAAGTATTCCTATCGGGATTCTTTATAGGGATGGTCGTATTTGGAGTATGGTTCTATTTAATTCGAGTAGCAAAGATGGATCCTTATGTAGCAAGAGGACATATTGTAGTTCTTATGGTATTTATGCAAAATATCCATGTATTAAATTGTCGTAGTGAAAAAGAATCCGCCTTTAAGATTTCTCTTCGCAGCAATCCACTAATTGCATTTAGTATCATTGGTTCAATTGTATTACAATTTATTATTATGGAAGTTCCACTATTTAGTACATTCTTACAAACGACTACGGTTCCTATTCCAACGATGATAGTACTATTCCTTCTATCTGGTATTGTACTTATTGTTATGGAAATCTACAAGGCAATTAGGAGAAGAAAACATGCCTAATGAAATTACAATAGAAGTAATCCTAAAACAAAAAGAAGATTATCAAAATAAATTTCATCCACAGACATTATCTTCTGATTTGAGTAATTATATTTATGAGGAATGTATTGGAAAACCTCTTCAAAATAAGGTAAAATTAGAAATTTATCCAATGTTTAACATGTCTTCTTTCGAAAAAGAAGACTTGAAAAGTCAAATCTCTAAAAATTATCAAACGATGATGGAAGAAGAAAAATTACATCTAAAATATAGATCTTTTTGGAAAACGATCATCTTTTTTCTCGGAATTCTTTTACTTCTTGTTTATTATCTATTAGAAAAGATCCACGGATTTATTATTTCCGAAGTGATCATGATTCTAGCCTGGGTCATGATTTGGGAACCGGTTTATCAATCCTTGTTTGAAGACCATAAACAAAAAATTAAAATTCAACGTTACCAAAAATTAAGTAATTGTGAAATAGAATTTATAGAGAAGGAGGATGGAAATGAGAACCATTAAAAGAAACGAAATTTACCGGCATTTTAAAGGGGACTATTATTTGATTGTTGATATTGCTCTTGATTGTGAGACATTAGAGAAAATGGTCCTCTACCGGGGATTATACGAAGAGGCTCCTCTATGGGTGAGAAGTTACGATGATTTTATCAAAGAAGTGGATCATGAAAAATATCCGAACGTAAAAGCGAAATATCGTTTTGAAAAGTGTCATATTCCAAGTCAAAGACAAAAGAAATAAGTACTTAAAAAATGAAAAAAATATCTTGACTTTCGATAGTAGTAATGTTATATTATATTCGCTTATATTATTTTGGAGTTTTGCGGATGTGCAAGACTTCATTTAATAGGGAAAATGATACACCTGGATATGTGTAAAGGAAAGGAGAGAAAAATCAATGCCTACAATTCAACAGTTAGTAAGAAAAAACAGAAAAGATAAGGTAAGAAAAAGTAAGGCCCCAGTGTTAGGAATTGGTCTTAATACGATCCAAAAGAAGACGACCGATACAAAGTCTCCTCAAAAACGTGGAGTATGTACTCGTGTTGGTACAAAAACACCTAAAAAACCAAACTCTGCTTTGAGAAAATATGCACGTGTTCGTCTAAGTAACGGGAAAGAAGTAGATACTTATATCCCAGGAGAAGGACATAACTTACAAGAGCACAGCGTTGTATTAATTCGTGGTGGACGCGTAAAAGACCTAATCGGTGTACGTTATCATGTAATTCGTGGTACTCTTGATACAGCTGGAGTAAAAGACAGAAAAAAAGCTCGTAGTAAATACGGTGCTAAAAAACCAAAGAAGTAAAAAGAACAAACATAGATGAAAGGAGGAAGCAAAAATGCGTAAAAGACGTGCAGTAAAAAGAGATGTGTTAGCAGATCCTATTTACAATTCAAAAGTAGTAACAAAGTTAATCAACCGTATCATGATTGATGGAAAAAAGGGAACTGCGCAAACAATTCTTTATGAAGCTTTTGATATCGTAAAAGAAAAAACAGGAGAGAACCCTCTTGAAGTATTTAATAAAGCTTTAGAAAATATTAAACCATTATTAGAAGTAAAATCACGTCGGGTTGGTGGTTCTAACTATCAAGTACCGATGGAAGTTAGCAAAGAAAGAAGTCAAGCTTTAGGTCTTCGTTGGTTAGTAAACTATGCAAGACTTAGAGGTGGTAAAGGAATGGCTGAAAACCTTGCCAATGAAATTATTGATGCATCAAACGGAACTGGTGCAGCAGTAAAAAAACGTGAAGATACCCACAGAATGGCTGAAGCAAATAAAGCTTTCGCTCATTACCGTTGGTAGAAAGGAAATAAATTATGGCTCGTGATACATCATTATTAAATACAAGAAATATTGGAATCATGGCACATATCGATGCAGGAAAAACAACCTGTACAGAACGTGTATTATTCCATACGAAAAAAATTCATAAAATTGGGGAAACTCACGATGGTGCTAGCCAAATGGACTGGATGGCCCAAGAACAAGAACGTGGTATTACGATTACTTCTGCAGCAACAACTGCATACTGGAAAGGATATCGTTTCAATATTATCGATACTCCAGGACACGTAGACTTTACCGTAGAAGTTAGTCGTTCTCTTCGTGTACTAGATGGAGCTGTAGCTCTTTTGGATGCACAAGCTGGAGTAGAACCTCAAACAGAAACAGTATGGCGTCAAGCAACAGAATTTTCTGTACCTCGTTTAATTTTCGCAAACAAAATGGATAAGATGGGAGCAAACTTTGAATATACATTATCTACGATTGATTCTCGTCTTGGAGTAAACGCACGCCCTATTGAATGGCCAATTGGTGCAGAAAGCGAATTCAATGGAGTCATCGATTTAGTTACGATGAAGGCTTATCATTATGATGGAAAACAAGAAGAAGAAGCCCAAGAAATCGAAATTCCAGAAGAATTAAAAGAGTTAGCAGAAGAAAAACATAATGACTTAATCGAAGCAGTTGCAGAATACGACGATGAATTGATGGAAACTTACTTAGATGGTGGAGAAGTAACGGTAGAAATGATTAAGCGTGCTATCCGTAAAGGAACACTTGCTGTTAAATTCTTCCCAGTAATGTGCGGAACAGCATTAGGAAACATGGGAATCAAACTTTTACTAGATGCTGTTGTTGACTATTTACCAAGTCCATTAGATATTCCAGCAATTAAAGGAACCGATTTAAATGGAAATGAAATTGAAAGACATCCATCAGATGATGAACCATTCTCTGCATTAGCATTTAAAGTAATGACCGATCCATTCGTAGGACGTTTAACGTTCTTCCGTGTTTATTCTGGACATTTATCAAGTGGATCTTACGTATTAAATTCTACCAAAGATGCCAAAGAGAGAATCGGACGTATTCTTCAAATGCATGCCAATAACCGTACAGAAATTTCAGATGTTTATACAGGAGATATCGCAGCAGCAGTTGGACTTAAAAATACAACAACTGGAGATACCTTATGTGATGAGAAAAAGCCAGTGATTCTAGAATCAATGGAATTCCCAGAACCAGTTATCGAAGTTGCGGTAGAACCAAAAACAAAAGCAGACCAAGAAAAAATGGGAATTGCTTTACAAAAACTTGCAGAAGAAGATCCAACATTCAAAGTACATACAGATCAAGAAACTGGTCAAACAGTAATTGCTGGTATGGGAGAACTTCACTTAGATGTCCTAGTAGACAGAATGAAGAGAGAATTCCAAGTAGAAGCTAATATTGGTAAACCACAAGTTGCTTACCGCGAGACAATTCGTCAAGCTGCAGATTGTGAAGGAAAATACATTAAACAATCTGGTGGACGTGGACAATACGGTCACGTTTGGGTTAAGTTTGAACCAAATCCTGACAAAGGATACGAATTCGTGGATGCTATCGTTGGTGGTGTTGTTCCTCGTGAATACATTCCAGTAGTAGATAAAGGATTACAAGAAGCTCTACAAACTGGTGTTCTTGCAGGATACCCAATGATCGATGTAAAAGCAACGCTATTTGATGGAAGCTACCATGATGTTGACTCTAACGAAATGGCTTTCAAAATTGCAGCAAGCTTTGCATTAAAAGAGGCAAAAAACAAATGTAAACCAGTTCTTCTAGAACCAATCATGAAAGTAGACGTAATCGTACCAGATGAATATTTCGGAAACGTTATGGGAGATTTAACTTCTCGTCGTGGAAAACCATTAGGACAAGAAACACAAGGAAATGCCATTAAACTTAGTGCAATGGTACCACTTTCTGAAATGTTTGGATACGCAACCGGCCTACGTTCTAATACACAAGGTCGTGGAAACTTCATTATGCAATTTGACCATTATGAAGAAGTACCAAAAAATATCGCTGAAGAAATTATTAAAAAAAGCGGTAATTAAAATTCGCCATAACGAGGATATCTTTTCCTCGTTATGAATATAAATTTTCTAGAAAAAGTTATCAAAACAGTTGAAATATTTCCAATTGTTAGATAAAATAGAAGAGTAATTTAAAAAAGGAGGAAAAATAAAATGGCAAAAGCAAAATTTGATCGTTCAAAACCACATGTTAACATTGGTACAATTGGACACGTTGACCATGGTAAAACTACTTTAACAGCAGCTATTACAAAGCGTCAACATGACAAAAATCCAGCTTGGGCTGACTTTACAGATTATGCAAATATCGATAAAGCACCTGAGGAAAGAGAACGTGGAATTACAATTAATACAGCACACGTTGAATATCAGACAGAAACTCGTCACTACGCTCACGTAGACT
>CALVKE010000011.1 GCA_944332535.1 uncultured Bacilli bacterium | reverse complement strand
AATACTGTACCAAGTGTATCGACGCTTATTCTTAGAAACATTTTTGTATTTTTATGGCCAATTGACGCTATTTTAATTCTAGCAAATAAGAGAAAAATAGGAGATATCATTTTTAAAACAAAAGTTGTTGAAAAAGAATATAAATAATTCTATTTTTAAATAAATAGTTTTATAAGATGAAAATGGTAGGAGGAAATAGTATGGGAGCATGGGGAGTAGGATTGTATCAAGATGATGTAACATGCGATATAAAGGAAGAATATTTAGACCGATTGAGATTAGGCTTTACGAATATGGAGGCAACAATTGATGTAATCGATAGTAATATGGATTATATAGCGGATGAAGAAGATGGTCCATTATTTTGGTTCGCCTTAGCAGAAACACAGTGGAAGTATGGAAGATTATTGCCTGAGGTAAAAGAAGAAGCACTAAAATGTATAGAGAGTGGTATGGATTTAGAGCGATGGAAAGACAATAAAAAAATGTATGAAAAAAGGAAGTTAGTGTTGGAGAGTTTAGCCTTAAAGTTAAATTCTCCTCAACCTCCTGAAAAGAAGGTTTCTAAACTTGTTATTAAAAAAGCAAATTGGGAAGTTGGGGATGTTTTATTATATAAAATATGTGATAGAAATTCAGAAGGGAAACGAATATTTAAAGAGAGTAAATGGCATAATAAATATATTTTGCTAAGAGTTCTTGAAATAGCACATTTTAATAAGGGAAGTTTACCTAGAGAATATTCTGATGAAATGGATATAGTAGGTATTTATAATTGGGTTGGAGATCAAGAACCAGATCCAGGAATACTAGATCGATTAGAGTTGTTAAAAAAAGATGGTAAACTGTTAAGAAGAACTCTAGATTTTGACACGAAGGATTTAAAAAAAATAGAATTTAAAGTAATAAAAAAGGATACAGAGTACAGTAAAAAAAATAATGAGATTACAAACGGGCAAGGTGTTATTTTGTTAGATCCTTATCATATTGATGATGATTTTATTATGGTTTTAATGGACGCGGAGAAAGACGGAAGTTTAGCAGACGTATAGCTTGACAGAAATTCTTTGTTTAAAGTATAATGAGCTTATCTAATATAATATGAAATTTTGTTGTTTGTAGGTAGGAGTAAATGAAGTAATGAAGAAGTTTATTGTTATTCTATTGTTAATGTTTTTTCTTGTCCCGTTTAGCGTAAGTGCAGCTTCTATTTCTAGTGTTTCTATATCCGATATCAATACGGAACAATCTGTTGGATCAAGCTTTTATCTTCCGGTTAATGTTCGTTTTTCTGGAATCGATCGAAATAGTGAAAATACTACCGGTATTTATACGGTGGTATTAGCTCTTGCATTTGATGATTCCGTCTTAGAAATCAGTGGAGTTTTGACAGATTTTTATGATGCACAAATATACAAAGATGATAATTATTATTATATTCTTAGTATTATTGATCTGGATTCTACCGGAAATAAGTGTGTCGATCAATTTTTGGCTTGTACCGATTATTCTGCTAATATCAGATTTTATGTTAAAAATGATTCAAAAGAGACGGTGGACATCAAAGTATTAGAAGCAGCGGCCGGTGGATTTAAAGTCGACCCGACGTTGGAAAGCTATTTGGAAGAAAATGCGGAATTATTAGAATATACGACAGAATCAATTACTACTGTTTCCATTTTAAAAAGTGAGACCGAAGTAACTGCTCCACCAGAGACGAGTGTTGTAATTGAAAGCGAACCCAATATCGAAGTTACCAATGAACAATTAGAGCAGGCTAAAGAGAATTTTACCTCTCATGCAACACCTTCTCCCACTCCGGATATTTCCACCTCTTCCAATGCAAATCTGAAAACACTAACAATCGATCATTATGAAATTCCTTTTAAAGAAGATCAATACCATTACTATATTACTGTTAGTGAGGATGTAGAATCTTTAACAGTTCACGCAGAACCCGCTGATAGTAAAGCAACTTATGAAATTATTGGTGCCGATTCTATCGCTTCCGGCTCCGATGTAAGAATTGTAGTAAAAGCAGAAAATGGAGAGGAACAAACTTATACTATTCGTATTAATCGAGTAAGTAACGGCATCGAAAAAGAGGAAGAACAAGCGGAAGAAAAAAAGTTTGTTATTACGGAAAAACAAAAGAAAATAGCCTTTGTTGTTTTAGGAATTCTTGTTATTATTGCTCTTATTTGTTGGATCATTTTTCATTTCAAAAGTAGGAAATTAGATAAATTGTTGGATAAGATGTAGAAAAAGAGTTGTAGTGATAAACTTATCTATTTCTTCTTGCATTTTTCCATAAATTAGTATATGATAGAATCATAAAGTGTAAACTTTAGAAGGAGGAAACGATATGAAGATTACATCTGTTAATGTACGTAGAATCGAAAAAGAAGGTTCTCGTATGAAAGGTATTGCATCCGTTTTATTAGACGATTGTTTTGCAGTACATGATATTCGAATCATTGAAGGAGACAAAGGTTTGTTTATTGCTATGCCTAGTAAGAAGACAAATTCTGGGGAATATAGAGATGTAGCACATCCAATTAATCCAGAAGTTCGTGCTATGTTTGAAGATGAAATCTTAAAAGCATATAACGAAACGGCGGAAGAAACAGAATAAAAAAAAGCATTTTGCTTTTTTTTTTGGAATTTTTTAATTCGTTGGTACATCTTTTTAAGTGGAGGAGGGCTTAAGAATATGGACAAGGACACGGTATTACCTAATTATAATCATAGTATTACAGTAGTAGAGAGAAAAAGTATTTTAGTTACAGGGGTAAAAAAGATTGATAGTTTTGACGATGAAGAATTTTTGATGGAAACAGTAATGGGATATTTAATTTTAAAGGGAAGTGATATGGAATTATTAAAATTAGATACTTTACAAGGAAATGTTTCTATTAAAGGACTTTTAAAATCGTTTGCCTATGTAGAAGAAGGAATGAAGAAGGAAAAAGAAAATACCTTCATTAGTAGGTTATTTAAGTAATGACATTAGAAGTACAATTTCAAAGTTTTATCTGTTCTTTTGCTTACGGTTTTTTCTTTTCTTTTTCTGTGAATTTATGTTATCGTTATCTTTTCTCCAAAAAAGGTATTTTTAAAATTATTTTTAATTTTCTATTTTGTATCTTTCATTCCATACTTTATTTTCTTTTGTTGTTGATGGTGAATTCAGGGGTTATTCATATATATTTTTTTCTATTTTTTCTTCTTGGATATCTATTTGGAAACTATTATACAAAAAGAATACGAAAATATTGATTTACAGTTATATTTGTCAAATAGAGAGAATATTTCAAATATTAGTTGAAATATTCTTTTTCTGTCGCTATAATTAAGGTGGAAAAGTGGGTGAGAATGACAATGGCCAAAAACAAAAAAAAGAAGAAATTTCGGACGAGAATGATGTTATTTGTTCCTGTTTGTTTGTTGTTGGTTGTTGTTTTGGTTGTAACAATTGGTAAATATTGGGTAGATATCGCTACTAAATATAAAGAAAAAGCTGTTTTAAGCGAAAAATTAGTAGAGTTAAAAGAAAAAGAAGCAGCTCTAACGGTAGACGTTGAAAAGTTGCAGGATCCAGATTATATTGGGCGATATGCTCGTGAGAAATTCTTCTATTCTAAAGAAGGAGAAATTCTTTTAAAATTTCCGGATGAGTAAAGAAGTAATTTCTTCTTTCTTTTTTTTGAAAAAACCTTTCAAAGAATGATGAGGTGAAATAAATAATGGAGAAAGTATATCAATATTTGATTCAAACAATTGGCTTAAAAAAAGAAGATGTCATCGTAGTAGGTGTATCTGGAGGACCGGATTCTATGGCTCTTTTGTATATTTTATATATGATTCGACGTCAGATTCCGTTTTCTATTGTAGTTGCTCACGTGAATCATAATATTCGTAAAGAAAGTGAAAAAGAAGCAATTTTCTTAGAAAAATGGTGCCAAGAGCACGATATTTTGTTTGAAAAGATGAAAATTGAACAATATAGTGATGATAATTTTCATAACGAGGCAAGGGAGATTCGATATCATTTCTTTGAGGGATTAATTCGTAAATATCATGCCGGATACTTAATGACTGCGCATCACGGGGATGACTTGATGGAAACTATTTTAATGCGAATTGTTCGTGGTTCTACGTTAAAAGGATACAGTGGATTTCAAGAACGAGTGAAAATGGAAGAGTATGAGATTGTAAGACCTCTTATTTTCGTTACCAAACAAGATATTATGGATTTTGTTACCCAACACGCTATTCCTTATGTTGTAGATAAATCTAATTTTAAAAATAAATATACTAGAAATCGTTATCGAAAGAATGTTTTGCCTTTTTTGAAGAAGGAAAATGCAAAGGTTCATGAAAAGTTTTTTCAATTTAGTCATACCTTGTTAGAATATAGTTCTTTCTTGGATAGACAGGTGGATAAAGTCTATCATCAAGTTTATCAGAACAAAGAAATACAATTGCCTGCCTTTTTAAAGTTAGATTCTTTGATTCAGGAAAAGATTTTATATCGAATCTTAGAAGAGATTTATCACGATGATATGATGGTTCTACATGATCGACATGTACAATTACTTTTTGATTTAATTCATTCTAAAAAGAAGAATACTTATATTTATTTACCTAATAATATAAAAGTAGTAAAAGAGTACCAGATTTTGCGATTTACGGATCAAGTACAAGCGATTGATAGTTATGAGATGGAATTAGAGGATTATGTTATTCTACCAAATAAAAAACATTTAGAAAGAATGGAAGAATGTGAAGGAAATGGAAACGATGTTTGTCGACTTTTATCCGATGAGATTGCACTTCCCCTTTATGTTCGTACTAGAAAACATGGAGATAAAATTGCTTTGCATGGTATGAATGGTCATAAAAAAGTAAAAGATATTTTTATCGATGCTAAAATTCCTCTTGCAGAAAGAGAACTATGGCCTATTGTGGTGGATTCTAAAAATCAAGTGATTTGGATTCCCGGAATAAAAAAAAGTAAATTTATGAAGAAAAAATCAGAGAAGTATGATATAATATATAAATATCATTAAATGAGGAGGATTTTATGAACAAAAATGTAAAAAAAGGTATTGTTCCTTATTTGTTTTTAGTTCTTTTGATGTTAGGAATTTATTATTGTTTTAATATCTTAAATCAAAAGGTAAATATCTTAACTTATGATGCTCTTATTCAAGAAATGGGAGATAGTAATGTAGAAGAAATTGTAATTACGCCAAAAGCACGTGCTGGTGTATATGAAATTAGAGGTACTTTAGAAGGATATCGTGAGAATGAAACATTCTTTGTACGAGTTCCTTTAACGGATTCTGTTATTAAAGAGATTGCTCGTTATAGTGAAGAGAATGACTTTAAGATGGATACTTTAAACGATCCAGAATCTAGTTCATTATTATTGATTTTAGTAAATGTATTGCCAATTGTTATTTTAATTGGTGGAGCATTCTTTATTTTAACTCGTCAAATGGGTGGTGCGAATAAGTCGATGGACTTTGGTCGCAGTCGTGCGAAATTGGTGAGTGATGAGAATAAAGTAACATTTAAAGATGTAGCTGGATTAAAAGAAGAAAAAGAAGAAGTAAAAGAGTTAATTGACTTTTTAAAAATGCCAAAGAAATTTCAAAAATTGGGTGCTAGAATTCCAAAAGGAGTTTTATTAGTTGGTCCTCCAGGAACTGGTAAAACGTTACTTGCAAAAGCGGTTGCAGGAGAAGCAAATGTACCATTTTATTACATTAGTGGATCTGACTTTGTAGAGTTATTTGTAGGTGTTGGTGCTAGTCGAGTTCGTGATATGTTTAAACAAGCAAAACATAATGCACCTTGCTTAATTTTTATCGATGAGATTGATGCTGTTGGTCGTCAACGTGGAACTGGTTTAGGTGGAGGACACGACGAAAGAGAGCAAACGTTGAACCAGTTATTAACCGAGATGGATGGATTTGGGGCAAATGAAGGAATTATTGTCATTGCAGCAACGAACCGTGCAGATGTTTTGGACCCAGCACTTCTTCGCCCAGGACGTTTTGACCGTCAAGTAACAGTTGATTTACCAGATGTTCGCGAAAGAGAAGAAATTTTAAAAGTACACGCACAAAATAAAGTGTTGGCAGACAGTGTTTCTCTTAAGAATTTAGCAAAAAGAACGCCTGGATTTAGTGGAGCTAGTTTGGAAAACTTATTAAATGAAGCAGCACTTCTTGCAGTTCGTCGTAATAAAGAATGCATTACGATGAGTGAAATAGATGAAGCAACCGATAGAGTAATTGGTGGTCCTGCCAAAACTTCTCGTAAATACAATGCTCATGAAAAAGAAGTGGTTGCCTACCACGAAGCAGGGCACGCTGTACTTGGAATTAAATTGGAAAACGCTGATGATGTTCAAAAAATTACGATTATTCCAAGAGGGCAAGCCGGAGGGTATACGCTTATGATGCCAAAAGAGGAGACTTATCTTTCTACTAAGACGGAATTATTAGAAAGAATTATTGGACTTCTTGGTGGACGTGTATCTGAAGAATTACGTTTTAAAGAAGTAACGACTGGTGCTCATAACGACTTTGAAAAGGCAACTAAAATTGCCCGTGCTATGGTAACTGAGTACGGTATGAGTGATTTAGGTCCTGTACAATTAGAACAACAAGAAGGTGGAGTATTCTTAGGAAGAGATTATAACAAGAGTAAGAACTTCTCGAATGAGGTAGCTCATGAAATTGATATTGAAGTTCGTAAAATTATCAATGAATGTTATGATCGTGCAAAAGAAATTTTGAGTGCTAATCAGGATCTAGTAAAATCGATTGCAGATGCCCTTTTAGAATATGAAACTATTACGAAAGAACAAATTGATTATTTAGTAGAACATGGTAAGATGCCTGAGGTAGATTCTTTAGAAGATTATACTATTACAGAACTTCGTTCTAAAGCAAAGGAAAAGGGTATTAAAGGTTATTCTAAAATGACCAAAGAAGAATTAATTGATAGTTTAGGGGAGAATGAATAGTTCTCTCTTTTTTCTTTTCCTTTTTGTATCTTTATGATATAGTGGATATGTTTGTTGGGGTGATAATATGTGGAAAATTGGAAATGTGGAAATTGAAAATAGAGTAGTACTTGCTCCAATGGCAGGTATTTGTAATTCGGCTTTTCGAAAAATTGTAAAACAAATGGGTTGTGGTTTAATCTATGCCGAAATGGTAAGTGATAAAGCGCTTTTTTATCAGAATAAGAAAACCCAAGATATGCTTTATATGGAAGAGATGGAACGCCCTATCGTACAACAGATTTTTGGAAGTGATGAAGAAAGCTTTGTTGTTGCTGCTAAATATATTGAGGAGACAATGCATCCTGATATTATCGATATTAATATGGGATGTCCTGTTCCAAAAGTTGCAGTAAAAGCCCAAGCAGGAGCTAGTTTATTAAAACATCCAGAAAAGGTGGAAAAAATTGTTCGCGCCGTTGTTCGTGCTGTTTCTGTTCCCGTTACGGTAAAAATTCGTAGCGGCTGGGATGAAAAATCCATCAATGCTGTAGAGATTGCACAAGTGTGTGAGAAGGCTGGAGCAAGTGCTATTTGTATTCATGGACGTACTCGAAGTCAAGGATATAGTGGTAAAGTAAATTACGATATTATTCGTGCCGTGAAAAATGCTGTCGCTGTTCCAGTGATTGGAAATGGTGATATCGTAGATATGGAGAGTTTACAAAAAATGTTAGATACCGGAGTCGATGCAGTAATGATTGGACGTGGCGTTTTAGGTAATCCTTGGCTCATTCGAGATGCCGTGTTCTATCTTGATAACATACCTCTTCCACCAGCTCCTACTCCTTGTGAAAAGATCGATATGGCTCTTCTTCATTTACATAATTTACAAGAATTAAA
This sequence comes from uncultured Bacilli bacterium, assembly GCA_944332535.1. GTDB lineage: Bacteria > Bacillota_I > Bacilli_A > RF39 > UBA660 > MGBC162581. The sequence continues at coordinate 39,638 of CALVKE010000011.1, read as the reverse complement.
AAGTGAACATCTGGCTGTTTTGGAAATTCGTAGTCATATCGCTTGGTATTTAAAAGGTTTAAAAAATGGAAAAGAAATCAAAGAAAAGATATTTCGCGTTTCCTCAACTCATGATATAATAAAGATACTGAAAGAATATAAAGAATTTTTAAAAGGAGAGGATAAAAATGAATAAAGCGTATTTTTTTCCAAGATTTCTTGCTTATGGAATTGATATTTTGATCGTGAGTATTGTAGCATCTTTTTTGTGTTATTTTATTCCAGTAGATAATTATAATGCTCTTAGAAATCAGTTGAATGACGTTCAACAAGCTTATTTGAATCATGAAATTAGTGACGAAGAATACTTGAATCAAACGGCTCTTATTACTTATGATTTGGACTATGCTAGCGTTCCAAGTTATATTATTCAAGTTGCTCTTACTATTTTATATTTTGTAGTATTTCAATTTTATCGTAATGGTCAAACAATTGGAAAGAAACTTATGAAAATACAGGTGGTCAGTGATGGAGAACACAAGGTAACGATCAATGATTATTTGTTTCGTGCCGCTATTTTAAATTCATTGTTTACGAATTTGTTAATGATTATTTTTGTACTTTTTATGAGTAGAGATTATTATTTTTATGCAAGTTTTACTTTACAAATGATCCAAATTGTATTATCATTAGTAACTATATTTATGGTCCTATTACGAAAAGATGGACGCGGACTACACGATTTGGTAGCTCATACTAAAGTAGTGATGACGGATTAAAGAGGAGGAGTAGTAATCATGAGAGAATTTACAGAACAAGAATTAGTGCGTCGTGAAAAGGCGGAACAGCTAAGAGAAAAAGGAATTGATCCGTTCGGACATCGTATCGATGTTACTTCTAATTCAAAAGAAATTAAAGAAAAATATGGGGATAAGAGTAAAGAAGAATTAGAAGAGAGAAAAGAAGAAGTTTTAATTGCTGGTCGTATTATGACGAAACGTAGAAACGGAAAAGCTGGATTTATGCATATTCAAGATAAATTTGGTCAAATTCAAATTTACGTTAGATTGGATAATGTAGGAGAAAGTGCTTACGAATTATTTAAGGCTTCTGACATTGGAGATATCGTTGGAATTGAAGGATATGTATTCCGTACGAATACAGGAGAATTAAGTGTTCATGCAACGAAATATATTCATCTTGTAAAAGCTTTACGTCCTCTTCCTGAAAAGTTTCATGGATTAACCGATGTGGAGGAACGTTATCGTCGTCGTTATGTTGATTTGATTATGAATGAAGATGCAAGAAGAGTTGCCTTCATGCGACCTAAAATTATTCGTTCGATTCAACGCTATTTGGATAATTTGGGATATGTAGAAGTTGAAACTCCTGTATTACAACCAATTCTAGGAGGAGCTGCAGCACGTCCTTTTGTAACACATCACAATACGTTAGATATGCCTTTTTACTTGCGAATTGCAACAGAACTTTCTCTAAAGAGATTATTAGTAGGAGGAATGGATGCTGTTTATGAAATTGGACGTCTCTTCCGTAATGAAGGAATGGATCGAAATCATAATCCAGAATTTACGACGATAGAAGTATATAAGGCTTATAGTGATTTAGCTGGTATGATGGATTTGACAGAAGGAATTATTTCTACGGTTGCAATGGATGTGTTAGGAACTTATGAAATTCATTGGAAAGATCATGATATTTCGCTTGCTCCTGGTTATCAACGTCGCCATATGGTTGATTTAATCAAAGAGAAAACAGGAATTGATTTCTTTGCGGTAAAATCTTTTGAAGAAGCAAAACAGTTAGCAGAAGAACATCAAATTGAAGTGGAGTCTCACTTTGGATATGGTCATATCGTAAATGCTTTCTTTGAAAAGTATGTAGAAGACACGATTGTGGAACCTACTTTTGTTTATGGACATCCTATTGAAATTAGTCCTTTAGCAAAGAAAGATCCAAATGATGAACGTTTTACGCAACGTTTTGAATTATTTATTTGTGGTAGTGAATATGCTAATGCTTTTACGGAATTAAATGATCCAATTGATCAATACGAGCGTTTTGAAAATCAATTAAAAGAACGTGAGCTTGGAAATGACGAAGCAAATGAAATGGATATGGATTATGTAGAAGCACTAGAATATGGAATGCCTCCAGCTGGTGGTATGGGAATGGGAATTGATCGTTTGGTAATGATGATTACTGGATGCGAATCGATTCGTGAAGTTATTTTATTCCCACATATGAAAAATAAAGCCTAGTTTTGAAAGAAATTCGTTTGGAATTTCTTTTTTTCTTGAAAAAAGCAAGAATTTTCTTTGTATTTCCCATTGTTTGTTGTTATAATGATAGTGGGAGGGTTAATATGAAAAAACATAATATTTTAAAGGTAGTACTACTTTCAATTTTCATTGTTTTTTTATGTACTTGGATTTTTCCAATTGCGTATGTAAACTATGATCAACTTGTAGAATCTACCAGAGAACAACTAGGACTGTTTGATTTGTTCTCATATCCACTTATCGCGTTTAATTTTTTCAGCCATATTTTCTTATACGTGTTAGTATGTGGATTGCTTTACGGAGTTTTGTATAAAATTCCAGCCTATCGGGTACTTTTAGAAAAAATTAAGAAAGGATTTGAAGGAAGAGAGTGGATTTTCTTAAGCGTTACGATGGTAGTGCTTGCTGCTATTACGTCTGCTGTTGGATTTTCTTTCGGACTAATCGTATTGTTCCCAATGCTTATTTCATTAATTCTTTTGATGGGTTACAATAAGTTAGTTGCTGCCAGTGTAACTGTTGGTAGTGTCGTTGTCGGTATGATCGGAAATACCTTTGCAGTAGATATTTTCTCTTATGTAAATACCGTTCTTGGTACGACTTATGCTTCTGAGCTAGGATATAAAGCTATCATATTATTCCTATCACTTGGATTATTAATGTTTCATACCTTACGTTACGCTAAGAAAACCAAAAATCAAAATGTCGATGTAAAAGAGGAATTAATTCCACAAGAGATAAAAGTAGAAAAAGGAAAAAAAGTTCGCGTTTGGCCACTTGTTGTAATCTTTGATTTAATGCTTGTGATTCTTTTGATGGGATGTTTCCCTTGGCAAACGCTCTTTCCAGAGTTTACTGCTTTTTCCGATGCTCTTACTTGGTTACAAGAATTTGAACTATTTGGATTCCCAATTTTCTATAAAGTATTAGGTAACGTGCAAGCATTTGGAGAGTGGACTTATTCTGTTGGTCAAATTCCAGTTGCTACATTCCCAGTTCTAATTGTTTTTACAGCACTTATTTTAGCGCTTGTTTACCGAGTAAAATGGAATGATTTATTAGATGGAATTTGTAACGGAATGAAAAAAGCTGTAAAACCTGCCGCTATCATGATTTTAATTTATATGATCTTGATTATTGCGACTTATCATCCATTCCAGTTACTATTCACAAAAGCACTATTAGGTCTTACTGAGGGATTTAACGTTGTTACGATGAGTATTGTTGCTTTCCTTGCTAGCTTATTCAATGTAGAGGCGCTATATCAAGTGCAAAGCACCTTGCCTTATGTTGCTACTGTTATTACGGATGAAAGTTTATATCCTATCATTGCTGTTATTTTCCAATCTATTTATGGACTTGCAATGTTAGTAGTACCATCTAGTGTTATCTTAATGGGTACTCTTGATTATCTTGGAGTATCTTACGGTAATTGGTTAAAACATATCTGGAAATTATTTGTTGCCATTTTAATCGTATTACTTGTTATTTTCTTGATTATGTTAGCACTTTAAGAAGCTTTTGCTTCTTTTTTTCTTTTCAAAAAAAGCTTTTTATGGTATGATTGTTATAAATAATAGAGGAAGTGATTTTATGACGAACGAACTTTTAGAACAGTTGAAACAAGCTGGTATTTCTACTCGCTTTGATGGAAAAACAGTTTCCTTTGTGTATGATGAAAAAAGTCAGGATTATTTGGAAAAACTGTTAGTAGATTTTTATGATCAAGCAAACTATGATCTTCTTTTATTAAACCAAAATGGATCTTCTCAAATTAGAATAAACGGAAATCAAGCTAATTTGGATCCTTCCCTTTTGTTTGAGCGTTTGTCATGGTCATTGTCTACTTATGATCAAACGGTTGATTATGTAGAAAAAATGAATCCTCAACTTCGTAATAGTTATGAACTTTTTAAACGTTCTTTAGAGTATGAAGGAAAATTTGGTATTGGTGTTCAAAATCTTCCGAATCAAAAAAAATATCGCATTCGAACAGATATGAAAGAAATGTTAGAAGTATTAAGAAAAGCTGGTTTTGTAGTAGAAGGAAACCAAGTTCGTTTTCCAGAAGAGATGGGGCGCAGTTTAGAAGAGGCTCTTAGTATGGCTCTTCAGGAATTATCGCCTGCTTCCAAGAGTAAAGAGCAACCAGAAGAACTTGCTGTTGGGGAATCGAAAGTGGATTATTACGAAAAATTTGTTCGTAATAAGACCGGAGAAAATATTTTAGTAAGAATGGCGATTGTGAAGCAAAATAAAGAAGATAGTCAGTATGATCGTTTAATTACCGTAAGTTATATTGATAAAGAAAATGGGGTTGCAGTTTCTAACGAAGTGTTTGGCTATGAAGATGGTTATCAATTTGATCAAGATGCTCTTCCGTCTATTATTGATGGATTTAGTAAAAATGTAACCTCTAGTGGACGAGAAGTAACGGTTAATGAAATGAATTCTACAACTTGTTATTTATCTAGCGGTGATAATGAAGATAGTATTTACTTAGAAGGATATTCTGTTAATTCGATTGAATCGATTGTTGCAGCGGATAAGAAACATAACTTGTTTGGAAATGAAGAAGGAAAAATTAATTTACAACAGTTAGAGCAAGACGATGTGATTCAACAAGAGGAAAATCTTCAAGCCTCTTTTGAGGAACAGGTGACCGGAAACAATTCGCCAGAAAAAGGACCTACTAGGGTATTAAAATTAGGAGAGATGCCTACCTCTTCTTCTACCTCTTCTTCTGGTCTAGCTAATTATGGTAGTTTAATATTTTTCTTGGTGGTGGACGTACTAGCGATTGCTGTTGGTATCTATTTATTAATGCAATAAGAATACAAATTTTGTATTCTTTTTTGTATAGAAGTGCTTCTCTTCTCACAATATATTCATAGAATTTAATGGAGGGATTTTATGTTTTCAAGATTTAGTGAAGAAGCACAAAAAGTACTTATTATGGCGAAAAAAGAAATGATGGAGATGAAACATCCGTATGTTGGTAGTGAACATTTATTCCTCTCCATTCTATCGGAAAATGAAAGAATTGCTCATCGTTTTCAAGAACTTGGTGTTACGTATACTTCTTTTCGTGAGGAATTGATAAAAGCAGTAGGACTTGGAAGCGAGGAAAATCATTGGTTTTTGTATACGCCACTTTTGAAAAGAGTATTAGAAAATGCCGCATTAACAGCTCGGGAAATGAATTCGAACGTGGTTAGTGTTTCTCATCTTTTTCTTTCCTTACTAGAAGAGGGAGATGGTATTGCCATTCGTATTTTAGAGAATATGGATGTTGATATTGATAATCTTTATGATGAATTTAGTGAACAGACAATTGAGAAAAAAGGAAAAACCAAAAAGAAGTTATTAATAGAAGAATTTGGTGTTGATTTAACGAAAAGAGCACTAAAAGGGGATATTGATCCTGTGATTGGTCGCGAGGAAGAAATTCAGCATGTGATTGAAATTTTATCGCGAAGAGGAAAAAATAATCCTTTGTTAGTAGGAGACGCAGGAGTGGGAAAGACGGCGATAGTAGAAGAGTTAGCACGTCTTATTGCCAAAGAAGAAGTTCCAGATTCCTTGCGAGGAAAACGTATTATTTCTGTAGAAATTGCTAGTTTGGTTGCAGGTACGAAGTACCGAGGAGAATTTGAAGAGAGAATTTCTAAGATTTTAAAAGAAGTAGAGTCGCGTGATGATGTTATTGTGTTCATTGATGAGGTACATACAATTGTAGGAGCAGGAGGTGCAGAAGGAGCAATTGATGCATCTAATATTTTAAAACCTTCTTTAGCCCGTGGAAAACTTCGTTTAATTGGCGCTACTACGATGGAAGAATATAAGAAAACAATCGAAAAGGATAAGGCCTTTGATCGTCGATTTCAAAAAGTGGAAGTGTTAGAGCCTAGTGATGAGGCGACTTATCAAATATTGTCTGGATTAAAGGATTTATATACTTCTTTTCATGGGGTAAAAATCGAGGATTCGCTTTTATGGGATATTATTCATTTTACGAATGATTATATGCACGATCGAAAGCAACCGGATAAATCGATTGATATTTTGGACGAAGTCTGTTCCATGGTCCAACTAAAAAAAGAAGACGGACGTCAAAAAATATTAGAGTTGAAACGAAACATAGAAATCATTCGAGAAAAGAAAAACAGAAGTATTATGAAACATCATTTTAAAGAAGCGAGTGTGTTGAAGGAAGAAGAATGTCGTTATCTTTCTCAATTAAATGAGTTAGAACTACGTAATATAACAGGTGGAAAAGTGCGTAATGTAACAAAAGAAGATATTAAAAAGGTGGTGTTTCAAAAGACGAAAATTCCTATTTACGAGATGGATAAAACGGCTATGAAGGAACTGGCTAAAATGGAAGATGTCCTTCAAAAAAAGATTATCGGTCAGGAAGAAGCCGTTCATGCGTTATGTGAGTTTACTAAGCGGTTAAAGTTTGGTTTGAAAAAGGGGAAACGTCCAGCTTCTTTTCTATTTGTCGGGCCAACGGGAGTCGGGAAGACCTATTTGGCGAAAGAATATGCTCATTATATGGGAGGAAAAAATTCCTTTATTCGTTTAGATATGAGTGAATTTATGGAAAGCCATAGTATTAGTAAAATAATCGGTTCTCCTAGCGGTTATGTTGGTTATGATGATGGAAAAAATATTTTAGAACAAGTGCGACTTCATCCTTATTCTGTTATTCTTTTAGATGAGATAGAAAAAGCTAGTACCAATGTTATAAACTTATTCTTACAAGCATTGGATGAAGGAGTGATGAAAGACTCTACAGGGCGAGAAGTATCATTTTCCCATGCGACCATTATCATGACTTCAAACATTGGGTTTGGAAAGTCATCCTTAGGTTTTTGTCACGATACTTCTTCGGTTGATTCGAAATTAAAAGAATTTTTAAGTGTAGAGTTTATGAATCGTATAGATAAAGTACTAGTATTTCCTAATTTGACGCGGGAATCTTTAGAAAAAATCGTAAGGCAAAAATTAAGTGAAGTAAAAAGGCATTTTCAAGATCGTGGAATTCAATTATCCATTGGTAAATCAGTTATACCAGAGGTGATTGCTTTGAGTAAATTTGAAGAATTTGGCGCAAGAAAAGTAGATAAAATTATCGAAGATAAAATTGATCGATTGGTGATTGATTCTATTCTAGTTGGAAAAAAGAAAGTATCGATTCCAACGATTGGCTAAAGTATTTAAGGCATGACAAATTCATGTCTTTTTCCTCTTTTTCTTACTTATGTTGTCTTTTTTGTACTTTTGATCCTTTTTTTCTTTTCTATAAATGTTCTTGGTTTGATTTGCTATTTTAGCGAAAAATTATTATAATAAACGTAATGGAATTGTTTTTTGTTCAAAATTACATATTTTAAACATAATTGATTCGTATAATAGTACAAATGGAGGATATTATGAAAGTTTATAATAGCTTAAGTCGGAGGTTAGAAAAATTTGTTCCTCACGATGAGGGAATTGTCAGAATGTATACTTGTGGTCCGACAGTATATCACTATGCTCATATTGGAAATCTTCGTACTTATATTTTTGAAGATATCTTAGAAAAAGGGTTACGCTATCTTGGATATGATGTTAAGCGCGTCATGAATATTACAGATGTTGGTCATTTGACGAGCGATGCGGATACCGGAGAAGATAAAATGCAAAAAGGGGCAAAGCGAGAAGGAAAAACGGTTTATGAGATTGCCCAATTTTATACGGATGCTTTTTTTGAGGATTGTCGTAAATTAAATATTAAGAAGCCAGAGATCGTGGAAAAAGCAAGTGATCATATCGATCAATATATTAAAATGATCGAAGTGATGTTAGACAAAGGATACGCTTACTCTTCTGGTGGAAATATTTATTTTGATATTAGCAAAGCGAAAGATTATTATCAATTATCTGGAAAAAATCCGGAAGATTTAAGAGTTGGTGTACGGGATACGGTAGAAGCAGATGACAGGAAGAAAAATCCAGGAGACTTTGTTTTGTGGTTTACGGTTAGTAAGTTTCAAGAACAAGAAATGAAATGGGATTCTCCATGGGGAGTAGGATATCCTGGATGGCACATTGAATGTAGTGGAATTTCCGCTCTTTACTTAGGAGAATATTTGGATATTCATTGTGGAGGAGTAGATAATATTTTTCCTCATCACACGAATGAAATTGCTCAAAGCGAAGCGTATTTTGGACATAAGTGGTGTTCTTATTGGTTGCACGGAGCGCACTTGAATGATAAAAGTGGAAAAATGAGTAAGTCTAGTGGAGAATTTTTAACGCTTTCTTTATTAGAAGAAAAAGGATACTTTCCGATGAGTTATCGTTATTTTTGCTTAGGAAGTCATTATCGCAATAATTTAGTGTTTTCTTATGAAGCACTCGAACAAGCACAAGTTAGCTATCGCAAATTGAAAAAGAAAATCGCATCACTTTCAACTACACCGGATACTCTTAGTGAGAAGGTTGCATTTTACCAGAATAAAATGAAAGAGGCAATTTCTAATGATCTAGCAACGTCTAGTATGCTAACTCTTGTTTACGATGTATTAAAAGAAGAAGAGTTAAATGATTATTCGAAGCGCTATTTGATAGAAGATATGGATCAAGTACTTTCTCTTGACCTTACGATGGAAGAAGAGCAAGAGGACGTGGAAGAGGAAATTTTAAAGAAAATAGAAGAGAGAAATCTTGCTAAGAAAGAAAAAAATTATGCCCTAGCGGATGAGATTCGCGAAGAGTTATTAAAACAGGGGATTCGTTTGATTGATACTAGAGAGAAAACAATTTATGAAAGGATTTAGAGGTGAAATATGATATATTACGGGTTTGATTTTTTAGGATACGGACTTGTTATTATTGGGGCTATTATTACTTTAGTTGCACAAGCAATTTTAAATAGTCGTTATCGTAAATTTCGGGCGATTAAAACAGCGAAAGGTTTGACTGGTTGTGAAGTGGCAAGAAAGATATTAGATGAAAATGGGTTACAAGATATTTACGTGACGGAAGTTTCTGGCGTACTTAGCGATCATTATGATCCTACTCGAAAAGTAGTGCGCCTTTCGAAAGAGGTATTTCACGGTGATACAATTGCCGCGGTTTCCGTTGCTGCCCACGAATGCGGACATGCCATTCAACATAAAGAAGGTTATATATTTATCAAAATACGTGGTTTTTTAGTTCCTTTTGTTAATTTTGCATCTAAGTTTGGTTATATTGCTATTTTGATTGGTCTATTATTTAGTTGGATGGATCTTGCTTGGGGAGGAATCGGTTTACTTTTGGTTTTGTTATTGTTTCAACTAGTTACTTTACCAACAGAGTTTGATGCTTCTAAGCGCGCTTTGAAAATACTAGAGGCAGATGGCATTTTGGATACAGACGAAGTAGCCGGCGGAAAAAGTATGTTGACAGCCGCAGCTCTTACTTATGTTGCAGGACTTGCTACTACTTTGTTGGAACTATTACGACTTGTGTTAATTGTTTCCAATCGTGATGATCGTTAAAAAGAACAGTAATGTTCTTTTTTTGCTTACTTCGTTTGTTTCTCTTGTCTTTTTTGTCATTTTCCTTTATGATGATTTCGGGGTGTAAAAATGAACGTATTAGAGATAAATGTATTGGTTTTGGCATATTTAGGAGATACCGTTTACGAAGGCTATATTCGGCGTTATCTTATTGATCTTGGTATGAATCACGTAAAAGAATTACAGGAAAAGGCGGTTCTTTTTGTCAGTGCTAAAAAGCAAGCTTATTTTTTGGAACAATTGTTAGAGGCCTCTTTTTTTACCGAAGAAGAGGAAAGTGTGATTCGACGAGCGAGAAATTATAAAAGTTTGCGGCATCCTAAAAATTGTGATATTTTAACTTATAAACATGCGACGGCTTTGGAAGCGGTAATTGGGTATCTTTCTTATTTAGATAGAAAGGATCGAATCGATGCAATAATGAAGTTTATTTTGGAGGTAGGAAATGCTAGTTTACGGTAGAAATGTTTGTTTGGAATATTTAAAAAACGGAAAAGGAAAAAAGATTTATTTGCAAAAAGATTTTTCGGATAGTGTTTTGTTAGAGATGATACACCAAAAAATTAATTATGTGGAAAAAAGTGTTTTAGATAAGATGTGTGGCGGTGTGCATCAAGGAATTGCTATGGAAGTGGATGATTTTGAATATACGGACCTTGAGGATTTGTTGGATCAAGATCCATGTACTCTTTTATTTTTGGATCACTTAGAAGATCCTCATAATTTGGGAGCCATTATTCGTACTGCGGAAGCATCGGGTATTCAAGGTATTGTGATCCCTCGAAATCGTTCGGTAGAGGTGAATGCGACGGTACTAAAAACCAGTGTGGGAAGCGCCAATCATCTTCCTATTTGCCAAGTGACCAATTTAGTAGATACCATGTCGAAGTTAAAAAAGCAAGGCTTTTGGGTAGTTGGAACCGATATGAATGGAGAAGACTTTAAAAAAATAGATTACCGGGGAAAAACGATTATTGTAATCGGAAACGAGGGAAAAGGAATGAGCGAATTAGTTCGTAAGAACTGTGATTTTATTGCTTCTATCCCTATGTATGGTACAGTCAATAGTTTAAATGCCTCTGTTGCTGCGGCCCTATTTATTTATGAGGCAGTTCGACAAATTCGGGAGTAGTTATGAATTATCGAGATATGAACGACTATGAACTTTTGTATATGGTAAGTGATTTATCGGATGATAATACGGCACTTTTATTAGAAAAGTATGAACCTTTCTTGTGGAAAAAGTGTCGGAAATGGGAAGCTATTTTTAAAAAAATGGGATATGAATTAGAAGATTTGGAACAAGAAGTGCGCCTGACTTTTTTATCTGCTATTTCTAGTTATAACGAAGAAGTGGGAGCATCTTTCTATACGTATTTAAATTTAGCGGTAGATGCAAGATTTAAAAATTTACTTCGTTCGATGCAAACACATAAAAACAAAGCTATCGTAGAAGCTCTTTCTCTTTCTTCTCCTACCCAGAAAGAAAATATTACCTTGATGGATGTTTTGATGGATCCTAAAAATGATGTTAATCTTACTTTAGAAACACACGAATTAGAAGCTGCTATTCTTTCCTTTTTGTATGAATTACCACTCGAGATGGCTTCCATTTTAGAACTTTCTTTTCATGGATATTCTGTGAAAAGTTTGTCCCTGCTTTTTGAAAAATCTCCTCGCGCTATTTCTAGTATTTTATCAAGAAATCGAAAAAAATTAAAAGATTATCTAGTAAAGAAGAACTTATACGTGATATAATGAATTTATAATAGGAGGGATTCTATGGATAATCGGATTAGTTTAGAAGAATATCTTTCTAGTTATCGAACGATGGCAGAGAAAAGAAAAGTGTTCCTTGCTATTTCGAAAGAGATGCATCGCTTTCATAATGACGGAAAGAGAATATTGCGGTTTCATTATCGAACGATTGGAGTTTGTTTTACGAATCCTACCGATATTAAGTTTGCTTCTTACGAAAAGATTGGAAAGGCAACAATGGAAGAGATCATGCAAATGAAATTTGATAATATTCAAACCTTAGCAATTATGGCAATTGGTAGTTTTTTAGACTCTTACGATTATCGTTTACCCTTACTTAGTTTGGATGTTTTGAAAGAGAATCTTGATACGCTAGAACACTTTTTTCATCCGGATGATTTTATCTATTTTAAGAGAGTACTTTTTTTGAAAGAACAGTTGTACTACGATGATTATATTCAACAGTTAGAAGGAGATGATGTAACTGTTGCATCAAGTGGCAATCAAGCTTTTACGAATTATTTTCTTCTTATTATTAATTTGGCTGTTGTCTTGTTATTAATTGGATATATTTTGTTATTACTCAGTTAGAATCGTATTGACACATAACATAAATTTTTGATATTATAATAGTGAAAGGGATGATAGATATGTTGTCAAGTAAAATAGGCAAAAAAGTGTTTGGCGTTTTGGCGTGTGCGATGGTTCTTTCTCCAATGTTGGTAAAGGCATCTATAGCAGCCCCAGATTATGAAATCATGTGGGGTGTTTCTGAACGTGATATTTGTGGAGTAGGATCTTTGAATGATTCTATGACTCTAACAAGTCATACTTGTGTTACGAATCCAACTACAGAAGAAGTAACTATCGGAACTTTTACAGATTCTAAAAATACATTTGAATTTGCAAAAGACCAAAGTTTTTATCTTTATGGAGGATCTGAAAACATGGTAGTTCCTACCAGTACAATTGTGGTTAATGGAAAAAATGCCATCGATCTTCTTGTAGATGATGACTACATTATTACAGGAGAAGGTTCTTTGACGGTAAAGGGTATTTATGGAACCGAAAAAACATTGGATGAAGATGGTAACCAATTATACTATGTTATCTTCAGAGATATTAATGGTGCTCAGTACAAAGTATTAGATGAAAATGGAGATAATTTCTTAGTTACTTCAAAAGAAGATTTTGAGGCAAAATTTGAGGAAGCAAAAAAATTTAATTCCGCTTTAGAAGGAATTGAATATGATAGTTCTCTTTACTTCATTAATCCAGATTATCATGTTGTACCTGGTGCAATTACAGAAGAGTGGGTTAACTCTCATATCAAAACCGATAAAATGGTTACTTATGGAGAAGATGGAAGTGTTGTTTTCTCTGATAACAAAGTATTGACCGATGAAGAAGTTGTATTTGAATCTGAAACGAATTTGAATACGAATTATAAACTAGAAAGCAAAAATATTCTTGCAGATGCTAGTGACGAGTTAACTTCAGAAATTGAAGCTTTAAATAAAGATTTACTTGCTTTCTATGATATTTCAATTTTAGACGAGAATAATGACATTGTTCCTATGGAAGATGGAAAGTTTACAATTAGAATCAAATTAACAGACGAAATGAAAAAGTATACTACTTTAACAGCTGCTTATATCAAAGATAATAAAGTCGTAGAAACTTTTGCTGTTCAAGTAGAAGGAGATTATGCCGTATTTAACACTACTCACTTGAGTGAATATGCTATTTTAGGTTCTATGGAAGATACGGATGAAGGTACTGGCGATCCAACTGTTCCAACTGATCCCGAAGAATCTGAACCAAACCCAAGTACTTCTGATCCTGTAATGCTTGCTGTTACATTATCTGGTATTGGTCTTCTAGGACTTGGCATTACTCTTCGTACCATGAAAAAAAGATTAAGTAATTAAAAAGGAAAGTGATGGTAACATCACTTTTCATTTAGACGTTTTTAGGATGTGATCGTATGACGAAGCGAAAAAAGAGGTATCGTTTAAGACTTTGGGTCGTTGTGTTTCTTTTTGTCCTTTTTGCCTCTTTGTTTATCGGTGGCGCGTACTATGTGTTTCACTGGGGACAAGATGGGCAAAATAACGAAAAGTTACAGAAAGAATTAGAAGAGATGGCTGATATTGTCGAGGTGGATGATAATACCATTCATTTACCGGATAATGAGGTATTGGTGAATCCTTCTCCGGATAAAGAAAGTGATTACTACTATTATATAAAAGTTCCCTTTATGCAAGTGGATTTTTCCAAGTTAAAAGAAAAAAATTCGGATACTGTCGGATATATTAAAGTAAATAATACCAATATTAATTATCCTGTCGTCTATAGCGGAGATAATACTTATTATTTGACGCATGCGTTTGATAAAACAAAAAATTCTGCTGGTTGGGTCTTTTTGGATTATCGAAACAATTTGGACGATTTATCGGATAATACAGTAATATATGGACATGGTAGAGTAGATAATACGGTTTTTGGTTCTTTAAAAAAGGTCTTAACTACTTCTTGGCAAGAAAATAAGGACAATTATATTATTCGAATATCTACTCCTCGTTATAATTATGTATATCAAATTTTTTCTATCTACACGATCGAAGCGGAATCCTATTACATTATGACTACTTTTGAAACAGATGAGGCAAAACAAGCTTGGATTGATACTATGAAGAAAAGAAATACTGCCCCTGTTGATACAGAAGTAACAGTAGAAGATTCTATTTTAACCCTATCCACTTGTAAGGATAATAACGGACAAAGGATAGTGGTGCAAGCTAAGCTGATTAAGAGAAACGAAAGAACAAATTCTTAAAAGCGTATTTATTTTGTAGTAAAAAATGCTTAGAATGTTGACTTTTCTCCGTTTCTGTGCTATTTTATAACTAACACGGAAACGGTGTTTTTATTTTGATAAAAAATGAGGTGGAAAAATGGCAAAAGTTGTAAAAGCAACTCGCGATATCGTTGATGTCGAAGAGGAAGTAAAAAAAGTTTCTTCAAAAATAGCAAAGAAGGATAAAACAGAAGAAAAAAAGAAGGCCGTATCGAAAACTTCTAAGAAAACTAAGAAAAAAGAAAAGAAGCAACATGGAGGGCCAATAAAGTTTTTAAAAGAAGTAAAAGCAGAACTTGATAAAGTTAAATGGCCAAGTCGAAATGACATGGTAAAATATTCTATTGCTACTATTTGCTTTGTTCTATTTTTTGGAGTATTTTTCTATGCAATCGAAGCAATTATGGCATTAGTGAAAGCGTGGGTGTAGAAGATGGAAAAAGAATGGTATGTTGTTAACACCTATTCTGGACATGAGAATAAGGTAAAAGAAAAATTAGAAATGCGTGCTGAAAGCATGGATATGAAAGACTATATTTTTCGAGTAATCGTTCCTGAAGAGAAGGTTGTCGAAGTAAAAGATGGAGTAGAAAAAGAAAAAGTTAAGAAAATGTTTCCTGGATATATCTTAGTGGAAATGGTTATGAGCGATGATGCTTGGTATGTTGTGCGTAATACTCCAGGAGTAACTGGATTTATCGGTTCTAGTGGAAAGGGTGCCAAACCTACTCCTTTACAACCATATGAAGTGGATAAAATCTTAAAAGATATGGGAATGAGTCGTATTGAAGTAGACAAAGATTTAGCGGTTGGAACGAAAGTCAAGATTGCTTCCGGTCCATTTGAAGGAATGATTGGAAAAATCGATTCGATGGATATTCCAAATTCAAAGATTATGTTACTTGTTGATTTGTTTGGACAAGAAACTTCTATCGAAGTTGATTTATCAGAAATTGAGGTATTGAAATAATGAAGGTTAGTTTTCAAGAACTGTTGACGTCATTTCCTGCAGATGAATATGTAGAATTGAAACAAAAGGCATATGATTTATATGCTAAGCGCGGTGATCTTTCGGAAAAAGAAATCGTTCATGTTGTACAAAAAGAACTAGGATATGCTTTGGATTCTGTTGAGGGAATCTTAGTTTCTTCGACTTTGCTTTATCCGTTTGATGCTAAAATTTGTGATGACTATTATGCTAGTGGTCGCAATGAGACTGAGTTAAAAAAGCGTTATCAACCGGTTGCTAGTAAATTATTATCGAATAAAATTGCTGAAATCGAATTTCAAAAATTAGATTTATTGCTCGGACAAGGAATTTTAAATAGTCCGACATTTACGATGGATCACACTAATTTGATTCGTAAATAATAAAATGATGACAGTTATTTTCTTTTATTGATGGAAGATAACTGTTTTTGTTTGCACTTCTTGTACTTGACAAATTTTTGCTTCGCGTGTTAGAATGAGGATAAAATAGAGGGAAGTGTAATGTAATGAACAAAAGAAGAGTGTTATTGTTATTGTGTGGTTTGTGTTTTATTATAATGGGAGTTTTTTTATCTCTTTTTTCTAAAGGTCAGCAAATAGAGAATCGATTAGATACTATCGTAGAGCAATTTAATGAACGAAATATTTCTTCCTTTGTCGATGGAGAAGAGGTGAAGGTAACTGCTAAAAAACGAGACTCTTCTCATTTTGAATTGAACGATTCCAAGAAAGAGACTATTGTTATTAATGTTGAAAATGATGTCTTGAGTAGCGAAGATTATCTGGAAGAAGTAGTTGCCCTAGGTCTTATTGATACTGTTTTACAGCAAAAGAGTAAAGATCTTAGTTTCCTAGCAGTGTTTAATACCAATACTACGAATGATTATCATTTTTTAGAAGATGGAATTGAGGTAGATAAAAAAGAGGATCAATACCGAATTAAAATGGACTTAAATAAAGAAATCACCCTAAAAGAAACTTTAGATGCTACGATTTCGTTAGAAGATTATCAAAAGGGAAATTTGCAGGATAGTTGGGAAGGAAAAGTGTATAATCGAAAAGGGTCCATCATTTATAAAGAAGAGACAAATGCTTTTTCCCATAAAGTTGTGACGTTTGCGGCTAGTTTAGATACGGTAAGAGAGAGTTTAAGACAAAGTATTGCTAATTATATTGAGTATGCAAAAGGTACGGAGCAAAAAGAAGATTTTTTAAATCGTGTTTCTCTGGAAAGTTTGCAAACGATATCTACGATTTCTTTAGACAATTATTCTTTAGACGGAGAATACTTGGCCTTTTCTACGAATGATGATGATAGTTATTTTAATAGTTATTTTCAAGGTAATTATCGCGTGGTAGTATTAATTTTAAAGTAAATGAGGTGGAATAATGAAAGCGAGTAAGAAAGGATTTACCTTGATTGAATTATTAGCAGTTTTAGTTATTCTTCCGGTTTTAATGATTATTGCATATCCTGCAGTAAAAAGTTTTATTGATCAGACGGGAGATCAATATTATCAAGTTTTGGAAGATAATGTTCGGTTATCTGCTATTGATTTTTCTCTTGAAAATCGTAGTTTTTTGCCAAGAACAGTAGGGTCTGTGAAAAAGATTACGATAGATCAAATTGTTAAGTATAATGAGATGGAACAAATTACGGATAAAGATGGAAATCCATGTGAAGAAGGATATGTCATTATTCAAAAGAAAGGTAATAATGATTATGATTATACAGTCTGTATGACTTGTGGAGAATATAAAACGGAAAATGCGAGTTGTGATTTGGATGAATCTGTATATGCTGTGGATTATGTTTTAAAGTACGAAAATCAAAATGGAGCAAGTTATTCTGCAGGTACTTGGAGTAGTAAAAATATTTATCAACAATTTTTTAACAACGAACTTTTTGGTGCGGAAGTAGCTACTTATCAAAGATCTCTTGATGGAGAAGAATGGGAGGATTTTTCGGGAGACTCGTTTGTTTTGAGTGAATCTCATGATGTTAGTGTGAGAGCCATAGATAAAGATGGTAATATCAGTGAATCGACGGAAGTATATCCGGTTAGAATTGATAAAAATCCAATTACCCTAACAAGCAAAAGTCCGAGTAATGAATTTTTATGGAATGATACGAGTTATAAGACGACGAAAGTGTCTGACTTGTTTGAAATAGGTTCTTTTGGGCCAAGCGGCGGAGTGATAGAATGTAAATCAGGTAGTACCACACTTTATTTAAATGATAATGGTACAATTTCTAAGAATGCGACTGTTTCTGAATTAGGACTTACTAGACGAAATAACGTTACTTGTAGTGCTACGACTGGTGCTGGATTGGTAAGCCAAGCATCGACTTCTGTTATTATTACTGCTCGATCTACGGTAACTTTTAACGCCAATGGCGGAAGCGTTTCTCCGACAAGTAAAACAGTTATTTATGCAGAGCCCTATGGAACACTACCAAATCCAAGTAGAGTAGGATATACATTCCAAGGATGGAATAATGCTAGTGGAAATCGTATTTTCAATACAACGGTCGTGAATACCACTTCTAATCATGTATTAAATGCTGTTTGGAAAGCCAATACTTATAAAGTTACACTCAATGGAAATGGAGGAACTCCTGCTTCTACTGTAATGAATGTCACTTATGGAAATACTTATGGTAATTTAATTACTCCAAGCAGGGCAGGTTACAATTTTGGTGGATGGTATACAGCAACTTCTGGTGGTACACAAATTACTTCTGGTAGTCGCGTTAATATCACTTCTAATCAGACATTATATGCTCGTTGGAATCCTCGTACTTATACGGTATTCTTTAATGCCAACGGTGGAAGTGTTTCTCCTGGTAGTAAGACAGTAAGCTATGCTTCTACGTACGGTAGCCTACCAACACCAAGTAGAGCAGAACATACATTTAAAGGATGGTTTACTTCTGCTTCGGGAGGGTCTCAAATTACTTCTTCTAATCTTGTTTCTATTACTGCAAATCAAACGTTATATGCACATTGGGAAAGAAATTGTACTTGGCAATGTGACGTAGTCTTTGCATGTAGTGCAGACGGGGAGGTTGCTTGTGCTCCAGAACATCGGCCATCGGTATATGAATCCCAAGGATATAGTTGTAACGGACCAAGCCATGTTGGTAGTAACGAATGTAAAAGTTGTACTTATACTCAGTGTACTCGAAATTGTAGTTGCCGTTAAAGATAAGCTTAGTGCTCAAACACTAAGTCTTTTCTTTTAAATTGATAAAAATTATAAAAAACACTTGATTTTTCAAGACTTTAATGTTATTATTTACGTGCTATATGGATTTATATAGGCAAATTTAGTGGGAAGCTTGGCGGAAAAAGCTATTAGGACCACTCGCGAAAACGTGATAAGAAAATTTATAGGAGGTGTTTTTCGTGGCAAAAGAAGTTGTAAAAAAAGTAAAATTACAGATTGCTGCTGGAAAAGCTACCCCTGCTCCACCAGTTGGAACAGTGTTAGGACCTGCAGGAATCAATTTACAAGAGTTCTGTACAAAATATAATGATGCAACTAGAGATAAAATGGGAGATATTTTACCAGTTGAAATTTCTATTTATGATGATAGATCTTTCGATTTTGTAATTAAGACTCCACCAGCACCATTCTTACTTAAGAAAGCCGCAGGAATTAGTAAGGGATCTACAAAAGGATCTAGTGATGTTGTTGGTAAGATTACAAGAGCTCAATTAAAGGAGATTGCCGAAACTAAATTACCAGATTTGAATGCTTATACAGTAGAAGATGCAATGAAAATTGTAGAAGGTACTGCACGTAATATGGGTATTGAAATCGTAGATTAAACTTAGTTCACATATAGGTTGTTAACCTGTGTGGGAGGAAAAGAATATAAACTATCCGCCAGCCCGATGCGTTTTGCATCGCTTCGGTTTCCATTAGGAAATCATATACCACATAAGGAGGTTAAAGAAATGAAGAAAAGAAGCAAGAAGTATATACAAGCTTTAGAAAAATTGGAAAAAGGAAAAGTTTATTCCAAAGAAGAAGCTGTAAAACTTGTAAAAGAAACATCTGTTAGCAAATTCGACTCTTCTGTTGAAGTAGCCTTAAGATTAAATTTGGATACAAAAAAGGCTGATCAACAATTAAGAGGAGCTATCGTTCTTCCTCACGGTACTGGAAAAACAAAAAGAGTTTTAGTCATTGCTAGAGGAGAGAATGCTAAGAAAGCAAAAGATGCTGGTGCTGACTATGTTGGAGATGTTGACATGTTAGAAAAAATCGAAAAAGAAAACTGGTTCGATTTCGATGTTATGATCGCAACTCCTGACATGATGCCTTTACTTGGAAAACTTGGTAAATTATTAGGACCAAAAGGATTAATGCCAAACCCAAAAACAGGTACTGTTACATTAGATGTAGAAAAAGCTGTTAATGAGGTAAAAGCAGGACGTGTAACTTATCGTACAGATTCTTTTGGAAATGTACATGGAATTATCGGAAAAACAAGTTTTACAGAAGAACAATTGCTTGATAACTTAAATGCATTTGTTGGAACTATCTTAAAAGTAAAACCAGCAACGGTAAAAGGAGATTATATCAAAAATATTAGCGTTGCTACTACTATGGGTCCAGGAATTAAAGTTCAAATTAATTCTTTTGACAAATAGAAAAAAACATAATATAATAAAGTTTAATTGATTGGTGCCAAAGACAGTAGGTTGTTTTGTAAATCCTACCGAGGACTTAATATTTATTACTCATAATAAAAAAAGTTCTTAGTCTTTGGATTTAAGAACTTTTTTTGGGCACCTTTAAATAAATATATAGGAGGTGTTTTATGGCAAATGCTAAGATTTTAGCGGGAAAAGAAAAAGTGGTAGAAGAGATTAAGACAACAACGAACGACGCATCTACTATTGTTTTGTTTGATTACCGTGGATTAACGGATAATGAAAGCAAAGAATTAAGACGTGCTCTTCGTGAGACTGGATCTGATTTTAAAGTATATAAAAATACTTTAATGAAACGTGCATTTAATGATTTAAATATTAATTTAGATGCTAGTTTAGAAGGACCAAGCGCTCTCGCTTACGGAAGTGATACTGTTGCTCCTATCAAAGTATTGTCAGAGTTTGCAAAGAACCATCCAGCCCTTGTATTAAAAGTAGGTGTTGTTGATGGAGAAGTTTCAGATAGTGCTAAACTTGCTGAATTTGCAAAGATCCCATCAAGAGACGGATTACTTACAATGCTTGCTGGTGCATTGATCGCAATTCCAAAAGATTTATCTATCTGCTTAGATTTATATGCAAAACAAAAAGAAGAAAATTAATTTAAAATAAGGAGGAAATAAAAATGGCTAAGTTAACAAAAGAAAGCTTTATCGAAAGTTTAAAAGAAATGAGTCTTTTAGAAATTAAAGAATTAGTAGACGCTATGAAGGAAGAATTTGGAGTAGATCCAAGCGCAGTTGCAGTTGCAGCTCCAGTTGCTGGTGGTCAACAAGAAGAAGAAAATACTGTGGTTAGTGTTGTTCTTACTGATGCAGGTGCTGGTAAAGTTAACGTTATCAAAGTAGTTCGTGAAATTACTGGTCTTGGATTAAAAGAAAGTAAAGATATCGTTGACAACAACGGTGCTGTAAAAGAAAATATTTCTAAAGACGAAGCAAACGAAATTAAAGCTAAATTAGAAGAAGCTGGAGCTACTGTTGAAATTAAATAGTAGATATTCGACTTCATCAAGAGCATATCAAAAAGGTATGCTCTTTTTTTAACAAATTTTTATACCAAAAAATAATTTTTTATGATATTCTTATAGTAAAGAGAGTGTAGGAAAAAGTAGTGGAGGAGTTATGAAGAAGTATTTTGTGTCAATTCTCGTCATGCTGGGTCTTGTCTTGTTTTTTTGTTACTATCTTATAGGAGAATTTCGTTATTCCCAGGAAGTAATAAAAATATATGAGGAAATGCTTCCTACTTGTGAAGAAAAAAACAATTGTGAGGATATTCAAAAATATATTGAAAACGCCAAAATAGAAAGTCTAGATGCAATCACTTTATTTATTGCGGATACGAAAACTGCAACAGCAAAATTTTTATTTTTACCAATCATTATTTTTTCTCTTGCAACTTTCTCCGTCTATCGTTTAGTGAAATCTGGGTTTTATAAAAACGAATTAACTAGAACGAGTTATCAAAAGGAAAAGAGGAATATCTATTTTGATGCGATTAAAAAAACTATTTTTATTGTTCCGTGTGCCTTTCTATTGTTCTTTTTTATCTGTATTATTGCTACACAGGGAAATTTTGATTATCTAAATACTAGAAATCTGCAACTAATAGAATATTATTATCAACATTTTGGACAATTTTTGCTTCTTTATTTTTCAATTATTGTTTTTCATATGCTTTTATGTGTTAATATTGCATTTATTTGTTTGAAAAAATCGTCTAACTTTTTGATTGGAACCTTTAAATCTTTTGTGTTTTATATGGCTCTACAGATTATTTTGGAATTCTTTGTTGGTGGTATCTTTATTCGGAAGATATTAGGAATCGAGAATATTGCTTCTAATTTTAGTTTGATTGCCTCTTGGCAAGTAGATGAATTTACTAATTTAGGTTTGGTTCTTTCCATTATGGTCGTATTATATTTGTTAACAACTTTATTTTTACATTATTATTACCGCGATAAGGAAAAATTTATTATTTGTAATGAAGAGGCAAGTTAATCTTTTTCGTTGGAAAAGGAGATTGATTTTTCTTATTTATTTTTAAGGAGTAAAAGATGAGAATTGATGTTGTAAATGTTTCTAAAAAATTTAAAAACCATACGGTGTTAGAAAATGTTAATATGGAATTGAATCCTGGTAAAATATATGGTTTTATTGGGAAAAACGGAAGTGGAAAAAGTGTTCTTTTGAAAATTATTTGCGGGTTTTACGTTCCTACTTCTGGAGAGGTGCTCTTTGATGGAAAGAATGTTATAAAGGAACGTGACTTTGCCCCTAGTACGAGAGCATTGATTGAAAAACCCAGTTTTTTACCGCATTTATCTGGATATCGAAATTTAAAATTATTAGCTTCTATTCAAGATAAAATAGGAGATGAGAAAATTTTGGACGCTTTAAAAAGAGTACGTCTTTATGATGAGAGAAATCAAAAATTTAGTGAGTACTCCTTAGGAATGAAGCAGAAGTTAGGAATTGCGCAAGTGTTAATGGAAGATGTAGATATTCTTATTTTAGATGAGCCGTTTAACGGAATTGAAAAAGAGACGACCGATGCGTTAAGAGAAGAGTTAGTGCGATTAAAAGAGATGGGGAAAACCATTATTTTAGCAACCCATATCAAAGAAGATATTCAAACAATTGTAGATGTCGTATATGAGTTTGATGCGGGAGTCGTAAAAGAAGTAAGTCGTGAGGGTCTATGAAATATATATTATATAATGATTTTTTCTATTTCTTTCGTCGGTTTTCTTTCTTGCTTTTGTTTCTTGTTGCATTGACCGTTGGATGTAGTTTTGCTTTTTCTTTTCAACATTTTCAGCCCTTTACAGAACGATATTTGCGTTTTTTAGGTTATGGCGACGGTCCTTTTCTCTTTTTTTGGATGGCGATTCACCTTTATTTTTCTATTTTTTTAATTACAAAAGACAGAAAAGAACACCCCTCTTTTTTATTCTTGCGTATGAGTTTAAAAAAATGGATTCGAATTAAACTACTATCTTGTTTTCTTTTTCAGTTGTTGTTAAAGGTCTTTTTAGTAGGCCTCTTTCTCCTTTTTTCCTTTTTCTTTTCTTCTTTCGATATTCCTTGGCAATTTTGTTTTCAATTTTTGTTTTTTGATATCCTTTTTCAAGAGTTCATTCCACTTGCTATGTTATTTTTCTACTTTTTGTTTTCAAAATGTTTTCCTGCCTTTTTGATGAGTGTTCTTCTTCTTTTCAGTACTGGTTTTTGGATGAAGAGCGAGTTTTTAGAAAAATATTCTTTTTTCTTTGGTGTTGGTATTTTGTTACTATTCTTTTTCATTCCTTTGATTTTTTGTCAAAATTATTTGTCTATTGTGGAAAACGGCGAATCTTAAACGAAAAAAACTTGCAAAAATAAAAAACTTATTGTATTATATAGTTAGCGAAAGGAGAACTAGCTTAAATCATATCGTTTAGGTTGGTTCTTTTTGTTCCTGGAGGGATGTTATTTGGCTCATTATTTTACGAATGAAGACTTAAAAAGTGACATCCACAAATTTCATACGAAAGTTCTTGGCTCGGATTTTTCCTTTTTTACAGATAATGGAGTATTTTCTAAAGAAAAATTAGATTTCGGTACGCGTTTTCTTTTAGAAAATATACCGTACGAAAAATTTTATGGAGAGGTGTTAGACCTCGGATGTGGTTATGGTCCTATTGGAATCGTTTTAAAAAAATGTTGCAATGCTTCTATCACGATGTGTGACATTAACCGTCGCGCTCTTCACTTGGCAGAAAGAAATGCTAAAGAAAATAAAGTAGATGTGACGATTTTAGAAAGCGATTGTTATCAAAACATAGGACTTAAGAAATTTCAATATATCGTAACCAATCCACCAATTCGAGCAGGCAAGAAAAAGGTTTATGAAATGTTAGTGGGTGCGAAAGATCATTTGGAAGAAAACGGAAGTTTGTTTTTCGTTGTTCGGAAAGATCAAGGTGCTAAATCGATGATATGCGACCTTGAAAAATATTATACTGTAAGTGTATTAGAGAAAAAGAATGGCTTTTTTGTAATTTGTTGTGATTTGTCTTGACTTCTTGAAAATAATATGCTATTAATATAAATTGACGTATTATTTTTAGAGGTAATTATGTTCTTTGATTATTATTGTATAGGGGTGAAATAAGTGGCATATAAGAATGTAAAATGTGGTGACCACCGTGAGAGAAGAAGTTTTTCTAGAATTAGAAATACTTATGAACTTAAGGATTTGCTAGAAATCCAAACAAAATCGTATCAATGGTTTGTAGATACCGGTATCAAGGAAGTTTTTGAAGATTTATTCCCCGTTGAAAACTTTTCTGGAACACTATCATTAGAATTTGGAGATTATCATTTTGAAGAGCCTCGTTATTCTATTAAAGAGTGTAAAGATCGTGAAACAACTTATGCGGCTCCTTTGAAAGTGGACGTTCGTCTATTTAATCATGAAACAGGAGAAGTAAAAGAACAAGAAATATTTTTAGGAGACATGCCTATTATGACAGATAGTGGGACATTTGTCATCAATGGTGCAGAACGTGTTATCGTATCACAATTGGTTCGTAGTCCAAGTGTGTATTTTAATCGTGAGTTAGATAAGAATGGTAGAGAGCTTATCACTTCTCAGATTATTCCAACTCGTGGTACATGGTTAGAATTCGAAACTGACGCACGAGATGTTTTATACGTTCGAATTGATAGAACTCGTAAAGTGACTTTGACGACTCTTTTACGTGCTTTTGGTTTGTCTAGCGATGAAGATATTAAAAATGTATTTGGGGAAAATGACTATATTGAAAATACTATTTTAAAAGATTCTACGAAGAATACGGACGAAGCATTAATTGAAATTTACGAAAAATTAAGACCTGGAGAACCAGCTACGCTAGATTCTTCTAAGAACCAAATTATTACACGTTTCTTTGATGAATTCCGTTATGATTTGGCTCGTGTTGGTCGTTATAAATTCAATCGTAAATTAAATGTTTTGGATCGACTTTTAAATCAAACATTAGCAGAAGATATTAAAGTAGATGGAAATGTAGTAGTAGAAAAAGGTACTTTGGTAACCAAAGATGTAATGGATGTTTTACGCCCTATTTTTGCTAATGGTTATGGGGTTAAAGAAGTAATGATCAACGAAGAGTTGGATACCTATAATAAAGTACAAGAAGTTGCAATTTATCATCCAAATGATAAGAAAAAGAAGATGGTTTTAATCGGAAACGATCAAACAATCGAAGTAAAAAGACTTACTATTTCGGATGTTTATGCAGCAGTATCTTATTACTTAAATTTATTAGATGGTGTTGGTAATTATGATGAAATCGATCATTTGGGAAATCGTCGTATTCGCCAAGTAGGAGAACTCTTACAAAATCAATTCCGTATTGGTGTTTCTCGTATGGAAAGAGTAATTCGCGAACGTATGACGACCCAAGAGATGGAAGAAGTAACACCAAAGACATTAATCAATATTCGTCC
Source organism: uncultured Bacilli bacterium (assembly GCA_944332535.1). Taxonomy (GTDB): domain Bacteria; phylum Bacillota_I; class Bacilli_A; order RF39; family UBA660; genus MGBC162581. The sequence goes on along the minus strand of CALVKE010000011.1, from coordinate 13,973 downwards.
TGTTACGGCAGCGATGAAAGAATTCTTTGGTTCTAGTCAATTATCACAATTTATGGATCAAGTTAATCCGATTTCAGAACTTACGAATAAGAGACGTCTTTCTGCGTTAGGACCAGGTGGTTTGTCAAGAGACCGTGCTGGTATGGAAGTACGTGACGTTAACCCATCTCACTATGGAAGAATTTGTCCAATTGAGTCACCAGAAGGACCTAATATCGGACTTATTACTTCCTTGGCAAGTTATGCAAAAGTAGATGAATATGGATTTATTATGACGCCATATCGTAAAGTAGATAACCGAAAAATTACGGATCAGGTAGATTATTTGACAGCCGATGAAGAAGAGGATTTGATCATCGCTGAAGCAACTGTTACAACCGATGAAGACAATATGATGATTGATAAACAAGTGGCAGCAAGATACCGCGGAGAAAATATTTTAGCATCTCCTGATAAAGTAGATTATATTGATGTTTCTCCACAACAAGTAGTAGCTGTTACCACTAGTTGTATTCCGTTCTTGGAACACGATGATGCTACTCGTGCATTGATGGGTGCCAACATGCAACGTCAATCCGTACCACTTTTAAAAGCAGAAGCTCCTCTTGTTGGTACAGGAGTAGAGCATATTGCAGCGCGGGATTCTGGAGCGGCTGTACTTGCAAAAGCAGATGGTATTGTAGAATACGTAGATGCAAAACGTATCGTTGTTAAAAATAAAGGTGGAAAAGATACTTATTATCTTGCTAACTTTGAAGAATGTAATGGAGACTCTTGTTTCCATCAACGTCCAATTGTAAAAGTCGGAGATAAAGTAGAACGTGGACATATTATTGCGGACGGACCTAGTATGGACGAAGGAGAGTTAGCTTTAGGAAAGAACGTTGTTGTAGCATTCATGACTTTCAACGGATATAACTATGAGGATGCCGTTATCTTAAATGAGAAATTAGTAAGAGATGATGTGTACACTTCTATTCATATTGAAGATTATCAAATGCAATGTCGTGATACCAAACTTGGACCAGAAGAGATTACCAGAGATATTCCAAATGTTAGCGAAGAAGCACGTAAGCACTTGGATGAAAATGGTATCGTTGTCGTTGGAACCGAAGTAAAAGAAGGAGATATCCTAGTTGGAAAAGTTACTCCAAAAGGAATGGCAGAACTTACTTCTGAAGAAAAACTTCTTCATGCTATCTTCGGAGAAAAAACAAGAGAAGTTCGTGATACCTCTTTACGTGTTCCACATGGTGGAGATGGTATTGTTCACGAAGTAAAAGTATACTCTAGAAAAGATAATGATGAGTTACCTGCTGGAGTTAGTAAAGTAATTCGTGTATATATTACACAAAAGAGAAAAATCCAAATCGGAGATAAAATGGCTGGACGTCATGGAAATAAAGGTGTTATCTCTCTTGTTTTACCAGAAGAAGATATGCCATATTTACCAGATGGAAGACCAGTTGATATCATGTTAAATCCACAAGGTGTTCCTTCTCGTATGAACTTAGGACAGATTCTTGAACTGCATTTAGGAATGGCTGCGAAAAACTTAAATATTCACGTTGCAACACCAGTATTTGACGGAGCAAAGATGAGTGATATCGATGCGATGATGAAAGAAGCTGGAATGGATGCTGACGGAAAAACTATTCTATACGATGGTAGAACGGGAGAACCTTTTGAAAACCGTATTGCCGTTGGTGTTATGTACATGATTAAACTTCACCACATGGTAGATGATAAATTACATGCCAGAAGTACTGGACCATATTCTTTGGTTACACAACAACCTCTTGGTGGTAAGGCACAATTCGGTGGACAAAGATTTGGAGAAATGGAAGTTTGGGCTCTTTACGCTTATGGTGCTGCCCATACCCTTCAAGAAATTATTACGTATAAATCTGACGATGTCATTGGTCGTGTTAAAGTATATGAATCTATTGTTAAAGGGCAAGAGATTGAACAAGCCGGAATTCCTGAATCCTTCCGTGTGTTGATGAAAGAATTCCAAGCACTAGGACTTGATATTAGTGTGATCGATGATGAAGGAAACGTATTAGATTTGAAAGAAATCGAAGACGATGAACAAAAAGAAGACATTCGTCCAATTGACGAGAGAGAAGATTTCCCTCTTCCAAAACAAGATTCTTTAGATGATTATCCAGAGGATGAGGAAGATGAGGATGATTACGACGAGGATTTCGAAGACGATTATAGTGATATGGAAGGAGATGAAGAATAATGATACCAGTAAATAAGTTTGATGCTTTAAAAATTGGAATTGCATCTCCTGAAAAAATTCGTGAATGGAGTTATGGGGAAGTTAAAAAACCAGAAACCATTAATTATCGTACTCTTCGTCCTGAACGAGACGGACTATTCTGTGAAAAGATTTTTGGACCTACCAAAGATTTCGAGTGTGCTTGTGGAAAGTACAAACGAGTTCGTTATAAAAATATTGTCTGCGATCGCTGTGGAGTAGAGGTTACTCGCAGTAAAGTAAGACGTGAGAGAATGGGACACATTGAACTTGCTAGCCCAGTTAGCCATATTTGGTTCTTTAAGGGTGTTCCTTCTCGTATGGGTCTTGTTCTTGACATGAGCCCAAGAGATTTGGAAGAAGTATTATACTTTGTTAGTTATGTTGTTATTGATAAAGGAAATGCTCCTTTGGAAAATAAACAAACACTTTCTGAAAAAGAATACCGTGCTTACTATGAAAAATATGGAAATGGTTTCAAAGTAGGAATGGGAGCAGAAGCTATTAAAGAACTTTTAAAGAAAGTTGATTTAAAACAAGAAATCGATCAAATTAGCAAAGAGTTGGAAGATGCACAAGGACAAAAACGTACTCGTTTATTGAAACGAATCGATGTATTAAATGCGTTCTATCAATCTGGAAATCGTCCAGAATGGATGATTATGGATTGTATTCCAGTTATTCCACCAGAGTTACGTCCAATGATTCAATTGGATGGTGGACGCTTTGCAACAAGTGACTTGAACGATTTATATCGTCGTGTTATTAACCGTAACAATCGTTTGAAAAAATTAATCGATTTAGGAGCTCCTTCGATCATTATTCAAAATGAGAAAAGAATGCTTCAAGAAGCAGTAGACGCTTTATTTGATAACGGACGTCGCGGTAGAAGTGTAACTGGTGCAGGAAACCGTCCTTTGAAATCTTTATCTAGTATGCTAAAAGGAAAACAAGGTCGTTTCCGTCAAAACTTACTTGGTAAACGTGTAGACTATTCTGGACGTAGCGTTATCGTAGTAGGACCATCTCTAAAAATGTATCAATGTGGTCTTCCAAAAGAAATGGCTTTGGAATTATTCAAACCACATGTTATTAATGGGTTAGTATCAAAGGATATTGCTCATAATATTAAAGCTGCAAAACGTTTGATTGAAAATCGCGATCCAATTGTTTGGGATGTTGTAGAAGAAGTTATTAAAGAACATCCAGTATTATTAAACCGTGCACCAACTCTACATAGACTTGGAATTCAAGCATTTGAACCAATTCTAATCGGTGGTAAGGCAATTCGTCTTCACCCATTAGTATGTCCAGCATTTAATGCCGACTTCGATGGGGATCAGATGGCTGTACACGTACCACTTTCTCAAGAAGCACAAGCCGAAGCACGTTTGTTAATGCTAGGAGCTAATAATATCCTTCATCCGAAATCAGGAGATCCGATCGTTACTCCATCTCAAGATATGGTTTTAGGTAACTATTATATTACGATGGAAAAGGCTGGTCTTCCTGGAGAAGCAAGATTATTCAAAGATTCTAACGAAGCGTTAATGGCTTATGAAAGAAGAGAAATTACTCTTCATACTAGAATTGTTATTCCAGTAGATTCATTTAAACATAAATTATTTACGGAAGAGCAACATGGAAAATATTTTGTAACAACGGTTGGAAAGATCAAATTTAATGAAATTTTACCAGATTCTTTCCCTTACGTAAACGAACCAAGTGATGAGAATATTCAACATATTACCCCGGATAAATTCTTTATTGAAAAGGGCGCTAATATTCCAGAAGTAGTTCGTAATATGCCACTTGTTATGCCATTTAAGAAAAAGATTTTGGAAAAAATTATTGCTCAGATTTTTAAACGTTACAAAACAACCGAAACTTCTGTATTCCTAGATGCATTAAAGGATTTAGGATTCAAGTATTCTACCATTGCCGGTATTACCGTTTCCGCAAGTGATGTAGTACCTGCAGAAAACAAACAAAAAATTGTAGAAGAACATCAAAAAACGGTAGATATGATCAATAAACAATACAAACGTGGTCTTATTACCGAAGCAGAACGTTACGAAAAAGTTATTGAGACATGGAATCATGCCAAAGATGAGGTAACAAAAGAATTGCAAGCGATCGCTAATAGCGATATGGATAACCCAATCTTCATGATGATGCACTCTGGTGCTCGTGGTAACATTTCGAACTTTACTCAGGTTGCCGGAATGCGTGGATTAATGGCAAAACCAAATGGAGAATCAGTAGAGATTCCAGTACTTTCTTCCTTTAAAGAGGGACTTTCTGTATCAGAATTCTTCTTATCGACTCACGGTGCTCGTAAAGGTAGCGCCGATACCGCTTTGAAAACTGCTGACTCTGGATATTTGACTCGTCGTTTGGTTGATGTATCACAAGATGTTATTGTTAAAGAAGAAGATTGTGGTACCGATCAAGGTGTTGTAGTATCTGACTTTATCAATGATAAAAACGGTACGGTTATCGAGTCTTTGAGAGATCGTATTATTGGACGTTTTACGAACAAGAAAGTATTACATCCAGAAACAAAAGAAGTGATTGCAGAACGCTTAGAATATATCACCGATCAACTTGCTGATAAAATTATTGCTGCCGGAGTGAAAGAAGTTGAAATTCGTACTATTTTAACTTGTGCTACTCATAATGGAGTATGTCGTAAGTGTTATGGTAAGAACTTAGCAACTGGTAACTTGGTAGAAATCGGAGAAGCAATCGGTGTTATGGCTGCTCAATCCATTGGTGAACCTGGTACTCAGTTGACCATGAGAACATTCCATACTGGTGGAGTTGCTGGTGGAGAAGATATTACACAAGGTCTTCCTCGTGTACAAGAATTATTCGAAGCTCGTAATCCAAAAGGAAAAGCAACCATTTCTGAAATCGATGGAAAAGTTACTAAGATTACAGAAGATCATGGTAAGTTCAAGATTTATGTTAAAAACGATGTCGAAACGATTGAACACGTTTCTAATTATGGGGCAAAACTTCACGTGCAAGAAGGAGACAGTGTTAAAGCTGGTGAGAAGTTAACAGAAGGAGCTATTTCTCCAAAAGAATTACTTGCTGTAACAGATCCTTTAACGACACAAGAATATATTTTGAAAGAAGTACAACATACTTATCGTAGTCAAGGTGTAGATATTTCTGATAAACATATCGAAGTTATTGCTAGTCGTATGATTAGTAAGATTCGTATTATTGATAGCGGAGATACTCATTTCCTTCCAGGTTCTTTGGTAAACTTCTTTGAATTTACGGAAGGAAATAAGGAAGTTATCTTAAAAGCGAAGAAACCAGCGACTGGTCGTCCAGTACTTCTTGGTATCACAAAAGCTTCTTTGGAGACAGATTCCTTCTTATCTGCTGCATCCTTCCAAGAAACAACACGTATTTTAACGGATGCTGCAATTCGTGGTAAGGTAGATCATCTTCAAGGATTAAAAGAAAACGTTATCATCGGTAAATTAATTCCAGCTGGTACTGGTATTAAAGATTATAAAACAGTAGAGTATCAGTTAAAGAATGAATTGATGGACGAAGATGAAGAAGTACTTGATCGTCTAGAAGAGGAACTTATGGATTAAAAGGATGCTAAGCATTCTTTTTTTCTTTTATTTTTCATAAACTTGCTGTATAATGATGTTATCGGAGTGATGATGTATGAAATTAAATAATCATGGATGGGGCCTTGGGGTTTTCTTAGGCTTTGTTGTTATTTTTGTTTTGTGTATTGTAGTAGTAAGTGTAAATGCTTATAAATTAGGCTTAGAAAAAGACGGACCTTCTATTCAATTTGGAGAAGAAGAGGAAAAACCTAGTTCTACTCCGGATTCTTCTTTGAGTGGGAAGGAAAAATATCAAGATTTGATAAAAGATGCTCAATTGGCAGCAGAAGCGTATCGGATAGATTATTATAGCCAATTATTAGAAGGAGATAGTGTATTTGTTCCTTTTTCTACCTTGAAAGAGAAAAATTATCTCGAAAATACGGATGGTTGTAACGGATATGTCAAAATTTTACATCAGGGAGAAAGTTATCAATATCAAACGTATTTAAAGTGTTCGGATTATGAAAGTGATGGATACGTGGATGATTTAGCAGATTAATGAGTTGCACATTTTTTTATCTTTTAGTATAATGATATTAGAATAAAGAGGGTGAAGAAAATGATATGGTTTTATCGAGATTTTTTAGATGGTCCTATTTATTATGTGGTGGTTGTTCTTTCTATTATCTTTATCATGGCAATTATCGGTTTCATAATTGAAAGAAAGCAATTAGAACAGGAAAAGAAAAATAGAGAGGCCGTGTTAGCAGATGTTTCTATTTCTTCTTCTAATGTTGGGGAAGCTAATATATCTAATGTTAACACTTCGACGATTCCAGAAAATCCAGAGGTATCGACGATTCCATCGTCTCCACTGCCACCAAACACGATTCCAACGGTGGATACGGTTCCACCTACTGCAGAATCTAATGTAACTGGCGCTAATACGAGTGTTTCTCCGACTCCTGCCGTGAATGCTGCGACCAATGAGAACATTCCAAGCGTTTTGGATTTTGATGCGATCGACAAACAGAATTCATAGAGTTTTCCACAGATTTGTGGAAAACTTTTTTTCTCTAAATTATTCCAAGTCTACGTAGTGTATTAAGAATATATATATTGGTTTTTTCTATCACACTTTAAAGTAAAATGAATATTGTCAAACATATTGATAAATAATATAATTTGGGTAATAGTAGAAGGGAGTATTTATCATGAAGCAGGGCAAGAAAAAAGAAGGGATTGCAAAGATAGCGATATTTATTACCAGTGTTTTTGTGATCTTTTTAAGTGTAACTTACGCATTTATTAATGTGACGTTGTCAGAAACGAAACGCCAAGTGATACGTCAAGGAATTTAAGTTTAGTATTAAAAGAGGATGAACCTTTTAGAAGCGAGAAAAAGTTTGGAAACTTCTTGCTTTTCTTTTCTTTTTTTGTTATACTACTAGCGAGTATTAGTTAATACTCCTTGCCTAATTAGGCCATATGTCCAAAAGGAGGTGTTAGAATGAGAAAATATGAGATTATGTTTATTGTAAGACCTGATTTAGAAGAAGCTAACATCAAGGAAGTAGCTAATAAGATGAGTGCTATTCTTTCTGATGCTCAAGCAAAAGTTCTTGAAATGAAAGAAATGGGACAAAGAGATTTAGCTTATGAAATTAAAAAGTATCATAAGGGTTATTACTTCTTAATTACGGTAGAAGCTACGACAGATGCTGCTATTAAGGAATTCGATCGTTTAGCATTAATCAGTGAAGACGTTATTCGTCATTTAATTGTTCGTATCGATAACTAAAAGAGGTATATTATGAATAAAGTATTTTTAATTGGAAGATTAACAAGGGATCCAGAGCTTCGTTATACGAGTGCGAATATCCCATCTGCAACTTTTTCTCTTGCTGTAAATCGAAATTTTACTAATCAAAATGGAGAAAGAGAAGCGGATTTTATCAATATTGTCGTATGGAGAAAACAAGCGGAGAACGTGAAGAATTATTTGACGAAAGGAAGTCAAGTAGCGATCGATGGTCGTATTCAGACTCGTACTTATGATGCACAAGATGGAACGAAACGTTACGTGACAGAAGTTGTTGCAGATAATGTGCAATTTTTAGATCGTGCCGGAAGTAGAGATGGTGGAGATAATTTTGCTCAACCAGCTTTCCAAGATAGTGCTACTCCTTATGACTTCTCATCTACTAGTTCTCAAGATACAACTACTGATGTAAGTAGTGATCCATTCCGTGATTTTGGTGCAAATATTGAAATTAGTGATGATGAATTACCATTCTAAAAAGGAGGGATTATAGTGGCAGAATTTTATCGTAAAAAGAAAAAGATTTGCTATATGTGTGCCGGTAAAAATATCGATTATAAAGATGTAGATATTTTAAAGAAATACGTTAATGAAAAAGGAAAAATTTTACCTAGAAGAGTAACCGGAGCATGTGCAAAACATCAAAGACATATTGCAGAACAAGTAAAACGTGCAAGAGCTATTGCGCTATTACCATATACGAAATAAAGAAGACGGAAAATAGATTTCGTCTTTTTCTTTTGCTGTTTTCGTAGTATAATATTTTGCAACTCCTGTTATTTTGTAGTATAATTAATGTGGGGGTTTCTACACGGAGGAACTATGAATAAAAAAAGAATGTTTCGTCGTATTTATCAAAAAATCAAGAAATATCCCACCGTTTTTATTATGGGGCATAAAGATTTAGATTTAGATGCTATTGGAAGTGCCTTGGGAATTTATTACTTTGTCAAATCTTGTGGAAAAGATGCGTATATTATCGTAAATGATGAAAATCACGAAGCAGGAGTAGAGAAGATGTTGGCAACTGCGAAAGATGTAGCATTTACTACGTCAAAGTTAATTTCTCCTTCTCTTTACGCACGAAGTTTGTTATTCGTAGTAGATACGAATAAAAAGAGTTTGTTACAAGATTGTGAAATTGTCTCTTTTTTTCCAGAAACTATTATTTTTGACCATCACGCCAGAGGAGAAGATACGATAGTCAGTGAAAATTCCCTTATTTTAAACGAAAGTAGTTCTGCTAGTGAAATTGTTACCGAATTTTTTTATTACTTTGGGAAAACAATTCCACCAACTTATGCTAGTTTTTTATTAGCTGGAATTACACTAGATACGAATGAGTTTTCGATGAAAACGAGTAGTAAAACCCATTATGCGGCTTATCACTTAATAGAAAGTGGAGCGGATGTTAGTTTTGTTAATAATTTGCTGAAACAAGATTTAGAAGAATACATATTAAGACAAAAGGTGATTACCGATACCGAAATTCTTCAAAGAACAATTGCCTTTGCAAAGGGAAGCAATCGGATTATCTATCGCCGTGAGGAGTTAGCAATGATTGCAGATACTTTATTGGAATTTAATCATATTGAGACTTCTTACGTAATTGGAAAGTTATCCGATAATATCGTTGGAATTAGTGCTCGTAGCATCGGAAATGTAGATGTTGGAGAGATTTTATCGATTCTAGGTGGCGGAGGAGACCGTCACGATGCGGCTTGTCGGATAGAAGGAAAAAGTATTAAGGAAGTAGAGACGGAATTAAAAAAAGTATTGGGGGAGATAGAATGAAAATCATTTTTGTAAAAGATTTGCGCGGACAAGGAAAAGTCGGAGACATCAAAGAAGTAAAAGATGGGTATGGAAAAAATTATTTGATTAAAAATGGATATGCCAAACCATTAACAGAAAAGTCGATGGCTGATTATGAACATCAAAAAGAAGAAGAACGCAAACAAGATATGGAGTTTCGTAAAATCGCACAAGAGCAAAAAGCAACATTAGAAAAAATGAGTTTGCTTTTCCAAGTAAAGGTAGGAGAAGGGGACCGAGTATTTGGTAGCGTTAGTCCTAAACAAATTAAAGAAGCTCTTGCTAAGAAAGAAATTACAATCGATAAAAAGCAAATCGAACTAGATCATAATTTGTCTAGTTTGGGATTTCATCGTGTTACCGTACGTTTATATAAAGATATTACGGCTACTTTAAAAGTGCAATTGACAAAATAAAAAGAAAGGGGGTCTGTTGAAGATGGCAGCTCGAACGTTACCAAATGATACCTTTGCAGAGCAATCTGTTTTAGGGTCGATGTTTTTATCGAAATATGCTCTTTCTAAAGCATGTGAAATGTTGACGGATAGTTCCTTTTTCTTGGACTCCCACGCAAAAATTTTTCATGTGTTGAAAGAACTTGCCGATCAAAAAATTCCGGTTGATATTGCAACAGTATCGGCCGAATTAAAAAAGAAAGATTGGTTGATGTTAGTTGGGGGAATCGAATACTTAACAGAAATTTTAGATTTGGTTCCAACGGCTGCGAACATTGATTATTATATTAAAATTGTAGAAGAAAAAGCGATTCTTCGGCAATTGATTGAAACTTCTACGGAAGTTACTACGCTCGGATACGAAAGTGATGGCGATGTGAACGAGACGTTAGACGAAGCAGAGAAAAAGTTTTTCTCGATCGTTAAGAATCGTCGTTCTTCGGAATTTCGAGGAATTAAAGATGTATTATATAAAACGCAGAATGACTTGGAAAAGTTAGCTGCAACGAAAGGAGAAATTACCGGATTACCAAGTGGATTTTATGATTTAGATAAACTGACTTCTGGTTTTCATGAAAATGAATTTATTATTTTAGCGGCTCGTCCAGCAATGGGGAAAACAGCTTTTGCTTTAAATATTGCAACGCATATTGCGATGAATACGGATAAAGCGGTAGCTCTTTTCAACTTAGAAATGGGTGCAGAACAGTTGGCTTTACGTATGTTATCATCTCAAGGACAGATAGAAGGGTATAAACTTCGTACGGGGAATTTGCTAAATAATGACTGGAAGCGTGTCAATGAGGCAATTAGTCGTCTTCAAGATACGAAAATTTATATTGATGATACTCCTGGTGTCACGATTGGCGAGATTCGTAGTAAATGTCGTCGTTTAGCTAGTAGTGAAGAGGGGTTAGGAGTCGTTATTATCGACTACTTGCAACTTATTTCTGGCGGTGGCAAATATGGTACCAACCGGCAACAAGAAGTATCGGATATTTCTCGTAGTTTAAAGACGATGGCGATGGAGTTAAAAATCCCTGTCATTGCTCTTGCTCAGTTATCTCGTGCAGTAGAAGGTCGGGAAGATAAACGTCCGATTATGAGTGATTTGAGGGAATCTGGTTCCATTGAACAAGATGCTGATATTGTTGCTTTCCTATATCGAGATGATTATTATAATAAAGAAGCTAGAACGGATAGTAATACTAGTATTAGTGAATTGATTATTGGAAAACATCGTAATGGTCCAACAGCGACGATTGAATTGTTATTTAAAAGAGATACGTCAACCTTTTTAAGTTATCGAAAAGAAGAAAAAGGAAAAGAGGAGTAGAAAATGAATAGTAAAACGATTTTATCGATATTTGTAGCTTTCTTATTTAGTTTTGCTCTCGTATTTATTCCGGTGCTGCGAAACGAGGAAGATGCTAATTTGTTAGCGATGGATATTGCTCGAGTAGATCAAGCAGATATGGTTTATCGTGTTTATCTAGAAGGAAAATCGATCGGTATTGTTTCTTCGAAAGAGGAATTGGAAACCTATATTGATAAAGAACAAAATGAAATTAAAGAGAAATATAATGTAGATAAAGTATATGCTCCGAATGATTTGGATATTGTAAAAGAGTATACGTTTAATGAAAAGCTTTCTACGACAGAAGAGATTTATCAAAAAATTAAAGAGATGAAAGGACCGGAAGCATTTACGATTAACGGATACAAAGTATTTATTGGCGGAGTAGAAGAGGAAACAGAGGAAGGAACGGTTCAGGGAGAAGACGTTGTTTTCTATGTATTAGATAAAGATGTTTTATATGAAGCAATGGAGAGAACAATTAAAGTATTTGTGGATGAAGAAGATTATGAGAACTATTTAAATGGAACACAAGAAGAAATTGTTTATACAGGAAAAACCATTGAAAATCTCTACATTGAAAATAAGAAGACGATTACGCAAGAGAGAATTCCAGCCGGAGAGAAAATTTATACGGATGTTGATTCTCTTAGTCAGTTTCTACTATTTGGAACGGATCAAGAACAAGAACAATACGTTGTTCAAGAAGGAGATACCATCGAAGATATTGCCTTCAATAATAAGATTTCAACAGAAGAGTTTTTAATTGCTAATTCGGATTTTAATTCGGCGTCTGATTTGCTTTATCCAGGACAGGTGGTAACCATTGGTATTTTGGATCCACAGTTTCGACTTACCGAAGAAGATTTTGTCGTAGAGGAAAAGGTAGTTGAATACGAGACAAAGTATGAGGACGATAATACTAAATATGTTGGATATGAAAAGGTAAAACAAGAAGGACAGGATGGGCTTTCCGTTGTGTCTGTTATCCGAAAGAAAGTCAATGGAGAAATTGTTGCTACTGCAACGACGAGCGAAGAAAAGATTAAACCGAGTGTCGATCGAATTGTTATTCGTGGAACTCGTCAATACTCATCTTCTACCGATTGGAATCAAGAAGTTCCTGTATCGATTGGTAGTTGGGTTTGGCCAACAGCGGTACCATATACGATCAATAGTCCTTTTGGTTGGCGTTGGGGAAAACTACATGAAGGAATCGATATTGGTGGATGTGGATATGGTTCTCCAATTAAAGCAGCAAACAATGGAGTAGTTGTACAGTCTGGATATACTAGTACGAATGGTAACTATATTACGATTAAGCATTCGAACGGATATTATACGATGTATGCTCATATGGCGACTCGTTATAAAGCAGTAGGTGCTACGGTTTATGCGGGAGATGTTATTGGTTTAATGGGAGAGAGTGGATTTGCAACGGGAGTACATTTACACTTTGCTATTTATAATGGTATGCCTTATCGTGGCGGAGTTCCGCTAAATCCATTTAAAACGGTGTACCGATAATGAAAGTAAAAGTAATTGCTAGTGGTTCTAAAGGAAACTGCACGCTTGTTGTGTGTTCCCAACTTCGATTTTTAATCGATGTTGGGGTTTCCTATTCTTACTTGGTAAAAGAATTAGATTTATTGCAATTAAGACCTACTGATATTGATAAAGTATTTATTACCCATGTTCATTCGGATCACGTAAAAGGGCTTAAAACTTTTTTGAAAAAAACCGGTTTAAAAGCTTCTATTCCTCTTTCTATGAAAGAAGAAATGTTAGAAATTGTCGGAGAAGAATACTTGGAATATATTGAAGAGCATGAGGACTTTGTGGATTTGACGGTTGATTTGATTCATACTTCTCATGATACATCTTGTTCTGTTGGATTTTTGATGCAAAGTGATGGTAGTAGTTTGGTCTATATTACGGATACCGGTTATATTAATCAACGCTATTTAAAACGAATAAAAAATAAAAGCATTTATATTTTAGAAAGTAATCATGATGAGCAAATGTTGATGGAAGGACCTTATCCTTTTTCCTTAAAACAACGAATTTTATCGGATTCTGGTCATTTATCGAACAAAATGGCGGCTAAGTATTTATCGATGTTAGTAGGAGAAGATACTCGTTATATTGTCCTTGCTCATTTAAGTGAGAAGAATAATACGGAGGATTTGGCAATGAAAGAAGCAAAAGAAAGATTGAATGCGGTTTGTTTTGAAGGAAAGATTTTCATTGCGAGACAAGATGATCCGTTAGAACTACTTGAGGTGTAGCTATGATTCGTGTGATTTGTGTTGGAAAATTAAAAGAAGATTATTGGAAAATGGCCGTCCAAGAGTATTTACGTCGTTTATCCAAGTATACAAAAATAGAACTGATCGAAGTCGCAGATGAAGGGCTTTTAGAAGAAAGAACGGCTCTTCGAAAGGAAAAAGAACGAATCGAAAAGTGGATTACGGAAAAAGATTTCCTAGTAACTTTAGAAATTGAAGGAAAAGAGTCTTCTTCGGTTGAATTTGCTTCGAAACTAGATTCATGGCAAATGCAATTTTCTTCGATTACATTTTTGATTGGTGGTAGTTATGGACTGGATCCTGAATTGAAGGCTCGCTCTAATTATGCTCTTTCCTTTTCGAAGATGACATTTCCTCATCAAATG
>CALVKE010000010.1 GCA_944332535.1 uncultured Bacilli bacterium | reverse complement strand
AAGTAATACTAGTTAATATTAGGCAAAATTAAAAGCCTTATTTCCGCTTTTATATTCCAAAGCAGCAATAAGTCTTGTAAATTAAATGTTTCTTCATAAACCTGCATTTAGTCTAAAAATTCACGGACTTTCGTAGAATTAATTTTCCCCCTTTGATTCTAGCTTTAGAAGATATTCTTTTCGCATTAATCCTCCGGCATAACCTGTTAATTCTCCGTTTTTTCCGATCACTCGATGACAAGGGATAAGGATTGATATTGGGTTATGACCAACGGCATTCCCTACGGCTTGAGAGGACATTGTTTTTTTGTTTCTTTGTTGTGCAACCACTTTGGCAATTGTTCCATACGTTGTCGTTTGGCCATACGGGATTTGCTGAAGAAGGGCCCAAACTTGATTTTGAAACTCCGTTCCACGAGGAGACAGAGCTAGTTCTGAAATAGTAGGATTTTCCCCACGGAAATAACGATCTAACCAGTCTTTCGTTTTTTGAAAAATAGGAAGACTATCTTGTTTCGTTAATTGTTGTGGATCTTTAAAATAATATTTTTGTCCTTCTAAATATAAGCCAACTAAATGCGTTCCATCACTTACTAGAAGTATTTCCCCTAGTGGGGATTGATAATCTGCTCTATATAAAATTTCTTTTTTCATAAATAGTCATTCTTCCTTTTCTAAATTACCCCGACTGGTAGAAGATAATATATTTGGAATCCCTTTCCACAGTCTTCTTTTAAAACGAAAAAGTGTTCGAAAACACTTTTATTTATTAGGGTCTACTAAAATTTTAACAGCAGAAGAAGTTCCAGAAGTTAATTCTTCATATGCTTCTTGTACTTGATCAAGACCTACTACTTTATCAACGAATTTCATAACATCAATTTGTTTGTTGGCCATTAAGTCGATACAAGTTTGGAATTCTTCTTTGGTATAGGCAATAGCTCCTTGTACGGTAAGTTCTCTCATTACAGAAACAACCGTTGGAATCGTAACTGGATCAAGAGATACTCCTACTAAGATAATCGTACCACCTGGTTTTACGGTAACAAGAGCACTGCTAACGGCAGGTGAATTTCCACAACACTCGATTACGACATCAAATCCTCCATTGGTTTTTTCTAATGTCTTTTCTACGAATTTTTCTTCTTTGGCATCGAACCATTCATCGGCAACATTCAATTCTACAGCTTTTTTACCACGAGATTCGTTTGTTTCAGAAACGGCAACATAACTGGCTCCTTCCATTTTGGCAAACATAGCAGAAACAAGTCCAATAATACCGCCACCGATTACTAATACACGATCTCCTACTTTAATATTGGCTAAATGAATTGCATGGAGTCCGACCGCCGTTGGCTCTACCATAGCTACTTCTTCATCCTTTACTCCTTCTGGCACTTTGATGACCATATCCGGACGAATAGCCATTTTAGGAGCAAGGGCTCCCGGATTCGTAAGAGAAAGTCCCGTGGCATACGTCCAAGTTTCTGGACAATACTGTGGATTTCCTGTTAGACAAGCATGACATTTTCCACAAGGAGAAATAGGAAGAGCAGTTACACGGTCTCCCACTTTTAAATCTTCTCTACTTCCTGGATTGGTAACAATTCCACAGTATTCATGACCCATGACTAATCCTACTGGATTTCCTGCTGTCCAATAGTGAATATCCGATCCACAAATACCTGTTTTCTCTACATCAATTAGAACTTCTCCATTTTTAGAAATCGGTTCTTCTATCTCTTTTATTTCGAATTCTTTTACGCCCTTTATTGCGACACATTTCATTTTTACCACCATCTTTCTTACTTCCAGTATACCATAAATCAAAAAAAGTAACATAAAAAAAGAAAAGCATCTATTGAACTTGACACTTTTCTATCAAAAGAACAAGATATAAATATAATAGAGAACAAAGACTAGAAACATAAGGAATCCTTCAATTTTGGTAAGCGTTTTTTCACTTTTCGAGAAAAAGTATAAGATGATGGTAGATAATAGGACTGCCAACATATCAACTGCATGGAAATCAACAATTTCTAATCCTCCATAAAGAGTAACAGGAAGTCCTAATACAACACAGATATTAAAGATATTGGTTCCAATAATATTTCCGATTGCCATATCGTACTCTTGTCTTTTAGCTGCTCGAACAGTCATAGCGAGTTCTGGTAGAGAAGTTCCAATTACTACCACTACCATGGTAATAATCTTTTCACTAATATTTAACTGATGGGCAATAGCTACGGCACTTTCTACTAAAACGTCGCTGCTCAAGATAATAAGAACAATAGATAATAGTAACAAGACGCAAGAAAGTACTATTCCGTATTTCGGTTTATCTTCCCCTTCTTCTTTTCTTTTTCGAACCATATTAACAAGATATAGCATGAAAATGAAAAATAAAATTAATAAAATAATACCATCTGCTCGCGATAACATGTTCTTCTTGGCTGGAATCAATATACTATCTAGTACTAATAAAGAAAAAATAGAAGTGATAAAAACTAATAAGGGAAGTTCTTTTTTGATGGTCGCGTGACGCAATTTGATCGGATGTAAAAAAGAGGCTAAACCAATGATCATAAGAATGTTGATGATACAACTACCCACTACATTGGCAAGAGTCATACTAGCATTTCCGCTGGCCATACTAGTAAAAGAAATTCCTATTTCCGGTGCACACGTTCCAAAGGCAACAATGGTTAAGGCAATTAATATTTTAGGTACCTTCAATTTAATGGCAATGGAGGAGGCGCTATCTACTAAAATATCTGCCGCTTTTACAATTAGAATACAGCTTAAAATAAGATAAAAATACTCCATATCTATCCTCCTAACTCGACTTATTATTAAAATAAGCTTATCATAAAAATAATAAAAAATCTATTTTTAGTGTTCCAATTTTTAACATTAATATAACAAGATAGATTGAAAATATCGCATAAAGGATAGTTTTCTTTCCATAATAATAAAAGAATAAGGATGATATTATGAAGAAAAAGAAACTCTATCAAATTGGCTTAATAAGTATTAGTACTTGTTTTGTCCTAATTTCATTTTATCTTTTTATCACTTGGTATCGTGAGAATGAGGAGACAAAAAATACAGAAAGGTACTTACAACAATTATCGGAGGACGCTAGTGTTTCTAATTCTTCTCCACAAAGAATTTTAGTACATCCTCCAGAAGATGAAAATGATAGCTATTGGAATTATACAAAAACACCTTTCTTACAGATAGATTTTACATCATTATTAGAGGAAAATAAGGATACCGTAGGATGGATTCAAGTAATGGGAACTGATATTGACTATGCCGTTGTTCAAACAAGTGATAATACTTATTATCTGAATCATTCTTTTGATCATACTAAAAATAGTTCCGGTTGGATTTTCTCTGATTTTCGAAATAACTTAGAACACTTGAATTCCAATACTGTTATCTATGGACATGGAAGATTGGATGGAAGTATGTTTGGAACACTAAAAAACACTTTAGATGTTGCATGGTATGAAAATAAAGAAAATCATATCATTAAGTTATCTACTCCAAAGGAAAATAGTATTTGGCAAATAGTTAGTGTTTACACTATTCCAAAAGAAAGTTATTATATTACTACGCATTTTCAAGAAGAAGAATTTCAAACGTTTATTGATACAATCATCGATCGGAGTATTTATGATTTTCAAACGGAAGTTGGTACAAAACATCATATATTGACTTTATCGACCTGTCAAAATAATTACGGAAAAAGAATCGTAGTACATGCAAAACTAATAGCAAAAGAAACTCAAAGTTGAGTTTCCTTAGCTAACGTATTGACGATTTTTCCAATAAACTCCTAATCCGCCAAATCCTAGAAATCCTAATACTAGGGAAATCATAAGTGGATCGCTGGTAGATGGGTTTTCTTGGGAAGAGAACAATTCTTTTATTTCAGATAACGTTAATTCTTCTTGTGGATTAATCGTTTGTTCTAGACCATCTTTTTCTAAAATGGCTGGATCAGAATCTTTTGGCACCCAAATAGTAGGTCGATCGCTCGATTCGGTGGTGTTTACAATATTGGCGTTCTCTCCTAAAATTAGGTGAGATGTGCTTTCAATATTGGCTCCTTGAGCTAACTCAATTCCTCCAAAACCATTTCCAGATACATCTATTGTTCCAATTAGTGTAACTTTGGATCCATTTACTAATAATCCAGCATTTCCACCGGTTAATTTGATGTTCTTAATAGTTGCTGTGGTGTTATATACTTGTAATAAATAGATTCCGCCCCATACTGTATTATCTTTACTTCCTGCACTTCCAAAGGTACCAACATATCTCATGGTATATCCATTTCCATCGATGGTAACTGGTCTTGTAATATTTATTTTTTCTGTCGTATCAATGTTACTTCCCAAAGTAATAGTATCAATAGAAGAGTCTTGTAGTGCATTTTTTAATTCATCTTGGTTATGAACAGTAGTTGTTTTTGCAAAAACTTCTGGAGTTGTAAAAAAAGTAAAAACAAATAATAATAGGGTAATTTTGAAAAAATTCCGCAACATGCCTATCCTCCTTTCTATTACTAGTTTGCTGTTGCAGAAAAAAAGTATACTTGGTATTTATAGGATAAAAATATTAAAAAAATTGTATTAAATTGAATGCTAATCCTTATTCACAAGCTTCATTGACACTTTCATAAAAAAATGCACAATATTTTAAAAATATTGTGCGTTTTACGTGAATTTTAGACAATTTTTGCACAACCTAGGTGCATTTTAGTATATTAACTCGTAAGTTCGAGTAACTATCAATCTGGTGCCGTTGAGGAAGTTATCTACAACTTTTACCAAAGATAATTGATGTATGAATCAATCACTACATACATTATAATACTTTTGTTGTTATTTGAGAATAGTTTTTATGCAAGAAAAATGATATAA
>CALVKE010000009.1 GCA_944332535.1 uncultured Bacilli bacterium | reverse complement strand
GCCAAGTATATTCATTTGCTTAAGATGAATTTAGAGTGACTAGCCAATCAAGAATATCCCTTTCTAAATTCATCTTAAGCACTTTTATTATATCACCATCCCTCAAAAACTACAACATAGCGATTATTATAAAAACATTAGTTCTGATCATATTGTGAACCGTCATACTTATCTGAAAAATTATTTGGAAAAGGAATTAAAACTGGATGTAGAGGACTATTTAAAAGGAATTATTGAAAATAGAAAAAGTGTAGTTTATAAGCCTCCTCATAAATTAAAGAATGATGTAGATTGGGATGGAATTGGAAAAACGAAACAGCTACTTACGTTAGACGATGTTTACACGGTTGAGGAGATTGTTGAATTAATAAAAGAAAATCGTTTTGTGGTACGTCCGATTTATCAACGTGCCGAAGTAAGGTCTATCGATAAAGCATCCAAAATTATTGAATCCATGATTTTAGGAGTGAAACTACCTCCTATTTATGTAACCGTTAGACGAGAAGAAAATGGGTTAGATACTTTTACGGTAATCGATGGACAGCAAAGATTAATTAGTATCTTACGCTATATTGGAGAAGAAATCACGGACGAAAACTATGATTTTATAAAAACGTATAAGCGAAACTATGCTTTGAGTGGATTAAAAGACTTGAGTTATTTAAACGGAAAAACATTTGAAGGAGAAAATGCATTGCCACCATCGCTAAAAGAGCTTATTACAAAGTATGAAATTAATGTGATTCGAATCGATGAACAAGCTAATCCTGATTTTGATCCAGTGGATATGTTTTTACGATTAAACGAAAGCCCATGTACGATTGGAAAAAATACTTTTGAGATGTGGAATTCTTTTGATATTACTCAAACCATTGATGAAATCAAAGAAATTGCCAAATATGATTTATGGAAACAACTGGGAAACAACATGAAAGAAGAAGAGCTTGTAACTGTTCTTGCTTATATGGATTACAAAAAGGTAAATATAGAAAATTGTTCTAAATTTTTTCGAATTCATTTATATACGGAGAACAGAGACCAAGTAGATGAACGAATAGAATTTAAAATGTCTATTAATAATAAGGGTGAAATTACTCATTTCTTAGAAATGTTAGTGCCTGGTAGCAAAGAAGAAAATATCTTCTTAGAATGTTTAGAAGAAGTAAAAAGATTCGTTAACAAAATGAAAATATTAAGCGACGGGGATTCATCTCAACTAATTCGTATATTTAATCCTTATCTTAGTGTGGCAAGACGTGGTAGTATGAAAGATTTCTACGTAATGTGGCTTCTTTTCCAAACGATTGATAATCACGTGATAAAAACTTACCGACTTCAATTATTAGATGATTTAGAAAGAATTTTTAAGTTGATGAAGAAAATGCCAAAAGGAAAGGCAGAGGACTTCTTTATGGATAATATGATAGCGTTTATTGAAAAATATCAAGAACATGCCGTCGCAGTATAAAAAATTCCAGAAAAAAAGTTAGATCCCACTTGGGAGTGCATCTAACTTTTTTATTTTTGTCATCATACTTCTTTTTTTCGGAAAATATGATAAGATACGCGATAAGAAATAGTATACATAACAATGATAAGTGCAATTAGTAGGAAAACGCCAAAGTGTTGAAAAAAATCTTGTATTTGTTGCGTTTCAATGGATAGGCCACTCTTTGTAAATAAAAAGCCAAGTCCTAAAATAGCAAGCAACCCTATAAATAGCAAAACAAACATTTGAATTCTTCCTTTTTCGGCTCCCCATTTATAAATACTTGGAATTTGGATAGATTGAATAAGAGTAATTCCAAACATCCCAGCAAGTGTATTGATAAATAAAGATTCGTAATTTAAACTTACAATAGCCTCTGGTTGAATAGCATTTTTAACGGATACAACAATAATCGTAAGAAGGGATCCTAAAAGACCACCAAGAATCGTAGAGACAATCGCTAAAATATATTTTGATAATACGATTTCTTTTTTGGTTAATGGCAAAGATAGAATGAATTGTTCCGATTTGGAAGACTCATCGTAATTGAAAGTAGAAAGTGCTATCATGCCAATAATGGTACAAATTACAATGGGAGCAAACGATATAGCCTCGGTACTGATTAGTGCAATACTACAGAAGAATACAGTAATAAACAAAGTAGTTTTATAACTAGATAAATTTAATAAATCTTTTTTTATAAGACCTTTCATTCTTTTTCCCCCTTTACATAAAATAACATGATTTCTTCTAGACTTGGTTTATCCAATACTTTAAAAGAATATTTTTTAGCAAATTGAAACTTGTTTTCCACCAATACTTCATATTGATATTTTTCTTTGCGAAAGAGAATATAATCTTCTTTCTTTAATTTCAAAAAATCTTCTTCGCTGCATTTTAAAATAGCATAGTTTTCTAATAGATCAGAAGTTGGTAGAGAAAACATTACTTTTCCTTTATGAATAAACACAATATAATCGGCAAGATGTTCCAAATCACTTGTAATATGAGAGGATATTAAAATGGAACGTGACTCGTCTTCGATGATATAATTACGAAATATTTCTAACATATCGTTTCGAGCAATGGGATCTAGTCCGTTCGTAGGCTCATCTAGAATCAGTAATTTGGGTTGATGAGCTAGGGTAGATGCAATTTTTAGTTTCATTTTCATCCCACTAGAAAAATCTTTTATTAATTTATTTGCTGGCAGTTGAAAATCTTTCAGATAATTTGAGTATTTTTCTTCTTTCCAACTCGGATAAATACTTTTCATGATCGACTGTACTCCTTTGGCATTTAAGTAAGAAGATAAAAAACTATCATCTAGAACAACCCCTAAATCTTGTTTGATTTCTTTTTCATATTTTTGATGGTCTTTTCCAAATACTTGAATTTCTCCCTCGGAAGGAATAATATTTAAGACGGATTTAATCGTTGTTGTTTTACCTGCTCCATTTTCTCCTATCAGTCCAACAATAGCTCCTTCTGGAACCGTGAAACTAACATGATCTAACTGAAAATCTGGATATTCTTTACATACATTTTTTAACGCAACTGCGTTTTTCATAGGTTCTCCTCCTCCCAAATAATCTGAAATATTTCTTTGATTTCTTCGTTGGAAATATTAGACACTCTGGCAATGTTACAAATTTTTATTGCTAGATTTTGAATTTCTTTTAATTTTTCTTCTTTTATTAGTTCTAAATTTTTCGGAGCAACGAAGCTTCCTTTTCCCGGTATTGTTTGAATAAATCCTTCTTGCTCTAATTCATCATAAGCACGTTTGACGGTTAGAAAACTAATCTTTAAATCACCGGCCAGTACTCGAACTGACGGTAATGATTCTTGTTCTTTGATATCTCCGTTAAAAATTGCTTCTTTGATTGCATCTTTGATTTGCATAAATATAGGAGTAGTACTACTATTACTGATAATGATATTCAAATAGATCACCTCGCTGTTATATTGATTATATAACAGTTATAACAGAATGTCAATAATAAAATAATTTTTCCTGAAAAGAAGAAATATGGTATAATTTAATAAAAGGAGAAAAATATGAAAACAAAGGTATTAGGATTTGTGTTATGTAGTGTTTTATTGTTAGGAGTTGCAGGTTGTAATAAAGAAAACGCAGGAAATGATTCCAAAGAAGAGGAGACTACGTTTAATTTAAATGACAACATAGAAGTTTATGTGGTAACTTTAGGAGGCCCTGATGCTTGTGGTTTTTCTATGTTTACAACCAATCTTTCTGATGTGTTTCCAGAAGCTGAGATAAAAGATGGTAATCGAGTTTCTTACTGGGAAGGAAGTGACACAGTACCTGGAGAAATCGCAGAAGCGGACTTAGCTAATAATATAAGTAATTTAGTGTTTGATACAGAAAAAGAGGAAAATGCAAAGAATCTCTTAGAAACGATTCAACGAGAAAGTAATAGCTATTCAGGAGTAAGAGAATTTTCTTATAGTTATGATAACCATCGTTTTCGATATGATTATCAGTATATAAGATTTAAAGATAGTAATAAATATCACGCAGATTCTGTTTCTGTTGGGCAATCGATTGAAGATGCTTTTGCAGATGCTATTGAGTTCCAGGGACCATGTGGAAGTGGAGATTATACTACTATATTAACGGAAGAATTATGCGATGAATACAATCTAAGCTGTGAAAGACGATAATTTAATTATAATGAAAAAAAGACCTTGCATCTATATTTTAGATACAAGGTCTTTGTTGTAGGAATTATTGTTTTTATCATTCGTCTCGCTTTAGCATATGATCAGGATACCAGTTACTATACCCTTTTAACTAAACTATCTTACTAATCTTAAAATCGACTTTTTTGCTTGTGGGGAACATAAGTTAGTTGTTTTGGAATATCCTTTTCAACATCTTCAACAATATTTGCTTTTTCTCCAAACAGTACATCGAAAATATGATTATAATCTTCTTGAGTTAATTGCTGAATTTGATTATTTCTTTTATAAATAACAATACTTATCAATATTTTAGCAATATAAGTATCAAAAGGATGAACGTTAAAATCTAAGACATCTTTAATACCTTTAAATTTAGATGAATTAAGATTTGATGCTATATTCTTTGAAAAAATTTGCTTATTAATACTACCATCGAATGTATCATATAAGCCGCCTTGATCATCAGAATAATTTATATTTCCCTTCTCGTCAAAAAAACTTCCCGTCAAACGTTCAATTCCTAAAGAGTTTCTATAATCCCGATCAATTTCAATATTAATCATATTTTTACCATAGGCATGTAAATATATATTTGTATAAAGTTTATCAGAATTAACATACATTCCATTATATTCCTTAAATGAATGCAAAGATTCCTCGTTACCCACCATAATACATGTGGTCGCAAAGAAAAAGTTTGACTTCCATAAACAGGAGTAGCATAATTTTCAGTTGCGCCTATAGTTAATATTTGAAATTCCTTTCCGGTTTTAAACTGATAAACGTGTTTAATAATCTCGGCCAACTCTTTTACATTTAAAGTTCCATAATCATATAATGGAAAGCAACTAGAAATTTCTCGCAGATACAATTTTAATGCTTCTACATTCGGATATTTATCATATAATACAAATTCTTGATTCGCCTTTTTAATATAAAATTCTTGATAAGCGCTAGCTATATTTTTTTGGTTAGAACGATATAATAAATTATTTCTTTCAATCATTAACTCTAACCTTTTTTTCTCTTGTTCTAAGGCAATGCTTTCTTTCCTTAATCTGCTAATTTTATCCATAATTCCTCCCAAATTTAAAAAAAGAGTACTAAAAAACTATTTTAGCACCCTTTTAATCTCTTATGGCAGGGGATGAGAGAATCGAACTCCCAACAGTGGTTTTGGAGACCATTATTATACCATTTAACTAATCCCCTATGTCGTTCATTATAACACATAAAAATAGAAGTTTCAATAACAATTATCTAAAAAACACATATTTTATAATAGGTGATTCACATGTTATTAAAATATACGACGAAAGAAATAGATTTATTAGCACGACTCATGAGGGCAGAAGCAGTAGGAGAAGGGGAACTAGGAATGCTTATGGTAGGGAATGTCGTAGTTAATAGAGCGATCGCGAACTGTCTTACCTTTAAAGATGTCAATACCATTAACGATGTCATTTTTCAGTCTCCAGGAGGATTCGCCGGAGTGACTAGTAATCTCTTTTTTTCTACTTCCACCACCCAAGAAAAGAATTTAGCAGAAAGAGTATTAAGAGGAGAATACTATTATCCCGCAACCAACGCTTTATGGTTCTACGCTCCTTCAGTTGGCGCTAGTTGTGTTGCTCTCTGGTATGAGCAAAGACTAGCGGGCCGGTTTAAATCCCATTGTTTCTATCAACCTTATTCTGGTGAATGCCAACAAATTCATTAAAAAAAGAGAAAGTAATCAATAAAATGTAACCTATAAAGTGGACTTTCTAAAAAAGAGAGACCTACTTTATAGGTTTTTATTATGTCTTGATGTATAATATAAGAAAGTTGGTGGTAATTATGTCAAAAATATTATTTACAGATGCTCAAGTTAAAAAGTTAAGTAAAAACAAATGGATTAAAAGTATAACCAAAAAAGGTATAACTTATACTGATGAATTTAAATACAAATTGGTAAAAGAATGCGAAGATTATAAGAAATTTCCTCAAGATGTTTTTAGAGAATGCGGAATAGATCCAGAAGTTATTGGAGAAAGACGTTATGCTAATGCAGCTGATAGATGGAGAAAACAATTTAAAGAAACCGGAGAAATACGTGATTCAAGAAAGCATTCAACTGGTAGACCTAGAATCCATGAGTTATCTGATAAAGAAAAACTGAAACGAGCTGAAGCTAAAATAAAATTACTTGAAGCTGAAAATGAACTATTAAAAAAAACGAGCTAATAGAAATGGGAATTTTAACAGATATCAAATCAATATCAAATTTGAAACAATAAAATATGTTATTGATAAATATAATTTAAAAGGAATGACTTCATATTTATGCAAATGTATTGGAGTTTCCAAATCCGGTTACTATAATTATTTAAAAAACGAAAATAAAAGAATTGAAAGAGATAATAAAGAACGAAAAGATTTTAATTTAATTTCGCTATGTTGTAGTTTTTGAGGGATGGTGATATAATAAAAGTGCTTAAGATGAATTTAGAAAGGGATATTCTTGATTGGCTAGTCACTCTAAATTCATCTTAAGCAAATGAATATACTTGGCTAG
>CALVKE010000008.1 GCA_944332535.1 uncultured Bacilli bacterium | reverse complement strand
TTTTTTACTTTTTTTCATAAAAATTAATTTTCTCCCTAAATTATCAAAATCATGCAATCTTGTTTTTTCCCTTATTATAAGGGCTAAAAAGTGTATGTAGTAAGTGGGTACCACGAAATGTTACACCCGTAACGGGAATTAATCCAATAACTACCATCAAATTCATCACTGCTTGAATCAAAATTTGAAAGATCATACCAAAAGCCAAATACTTGGAAAAGTCATCGCGCGCATGAAGAGCAATTTGAATTCCCCGATACAGAATTGTTAAAAATAAACCAGCAACAATTACAACTCCCATAAAGCCGAATTCTTCCGAGATAATCGAAAAAATAAAATCCGTTTGTGGCTCTGGCAAATAGAATTGCTTTTGCCTAGAATTTAAAAACCCTTGCCCCAAGAGTCCTCCCGGACCAATCGCATAAAGGGATTGAATAATTTGAAACCCTGTTCCCAGAGGATCACTCCAAGGATTTAAAAAGGATAAAATACGGTCCATTCGATAAGGGGCAACAACAATTAATCCAATAATTCCAAACACGCCAATTCCACCTAATACCAAGAAGAATTTCATGTTAACACCTGCAACAAAAAGCATTGCCAAAATACTAACGACAATAATCATCCCGGTTCCAAAATCCGGCTGCAACATAATAAGACCAAATACCAAAAACAATATTCCTAAAATCGGAAGAACACCCTTTCGAATATCCCGTAACATTTTTTGATTGACCGCCAAATATTTTGCCGTAAAAATAATAAGACCTAATTTCGCAAACTCACTTGGCTGCACCCCAAAAGAACCAATCCCAAACCAACTCTGACTTCCATTTCGAACACTACCAATTCCAGGGATAAGGACAAGCACCAATAAAAAAAGACAAATCCCTAGTATCAGATTTGCTTTTTTAAAATACTGTCTATAATCTATCTTTGATAAAACGATCATTAGTACAATTCCTATTACAATAAATAATGATTGCTGCTTCACATACTTAAAGGCATCTCCAAATTTATACTCCGCCCAAATACTAGAAGCAGAATAAATCATCACAAGTCCAAATAAAATCAGAATGATACTAGCTACAAACAGACAAATATCAAACTTACGCTTCAAGTTTTAACCCCCTCTTATTGATTTTATAACCAAACACCAAAGAAAATACCAGCCATGGATAAAATTAAACCAATTACCCAGAATAATTTTACGATATCGGTCTCCTTCCATCCCAATTTTTCAAAGTGATGGTGAATTGGGGTCATTAAAAACAGTTTCTTGTGAAAAACACGTAACCAAATCACTTGTAAAATAACACTTAATGTTTCAATAATAAAGACACCAGCAACAACAGCTAAAGTAATTTCACGGTGTGTCAAAACTGCAATCGTTGCCATTACTCCGCCTAAGGCAAGAGAACCCGTATCTCCCATGAATACTTTCGCCGGATGCGTATTATAAACCAAAAACCCTAATAGACTTCCCGCTAAAATAAAGGTAAAAATACCCATATCTTCGTATCCTACGACCATCGAAATTAAACTGAAAGCAATAAAGGCAATCGCGGACAATCCTCCGGCTAAACCATCTAAACCATCCGTTAAGTTAACAGCATTACTTCCTCCAACCAACAAGAACAGAATAAATAAGCCATAAACCCAACCCATTTCAATATGAATATTTAAAGTAGAAATAACTAAAGCGGTTTGTCCCCCATTTTTCATATATAAGAAGAAAAAGGCAAGAGCAATCAAAACCTGACCGATTAATTTCTGTACTTCGGTCAACCCTTCATTATTATGACGTTTAATGCTTAAAAAGTCATCTGAAAATCCAATTAAGGCATAGCCAACAAATACGATTAAGACAATTCCAAGATTCGTCGTATATTCCATCTTATCCGTCAGTAATAGTAAAAAGGTAACTAACAACGTTGGAATAATGAAAATAAGTCCTCCCATCGTCGGAGTTCCTTCTTTTTTTCGATGAGACTCCCCAACGAACACACTAATTCTCTGTCCTACGTGAAGATTTTTAAGAATCGGAATCAAAACTAGTCCCAAAATCGTTGCACCAATAAAACCAAGCCCCAATGCTAATATTGATTTTGTTAAAATTAACATAGAATCCTTCCTTCCTGTTTAAAATTATACTATACTTTCTGTAAATCCGTGTCGTTTATTTTTCACTTTTACAAAACTTTACAATTAACTATATGATTTTTTGGCACAAAAAAGAACGTACTATCTAGGTACATTCTCAATTTTTGGCGGTGTAATAATCTTGAATTACTTGAACATCGGAATAAGGAAGATATTCTTTTCCTAAAGCCATATAATCGTCGACTCCTTTACCGGCAATCAAAATGATATCTCCTTTTTCCGCATGATCCAAGGCTGTCTCAATGGCCATCTTCCGATCTTCGATAATCTCATAATTTTTTCGATCCGACTCTTGTAATAAATCTTGGATAATATCGATAACCTTTTCTTCTCTTGGATCATCCATGGTAAAAATAACATGATCACTATGTTCAAGAATATATTTTCCCATTGGTCCCCGTTTTTCTTTTTCGCGTCCCCCAGCAGAACCGGTCACAACGACTAAACGATGTTTTTTCATACGATTTAGAATAGGAAGAATATTTTTAAATGCATCTAGGGTATGAGCATAATCTAACATAACGGTGTATTCTCTTTTTACAATTGGATCGAGTCTTCCCGGTATAATCGGTAAATTAGGAACTTTTAAAATCAATTCTTCTAAGGAAGCTCCTAGTGCAATACAAGCAAGAAGACTTGCCATCAAATTATAAGCATTTACTTCTCCAAGGTATGGACTATGAAAAGAGAATTGCTTTCCTTGATATGCGATAGTAATGTCACTTCCGTCAACGTTTTCCTCTACTTTGATTAATTGCATCGTAGAATCTTTCTTTTTTCCAAAAGTAAGGATGGTTCCCTTGGCATTTTCTCGCGCCAAATCATAATAAGTATCATCCGTATTTAAAATAGAAAAACCATTCTTTTTTACTTTTCTTAATAATTCCATTTTACAATCTACATAGTTTTCGATGGTTTTATGAATATTCAAATGATCCTCTGTAATATTAGAAAGAATTCCTACTTGAAAAGAAAGTCCATCTAGCCGATTGCGAAAGAATGCTTCGGAAGAAGTTTCCATACTAAGATAGCGACATCCATCTAATACAAAGCGACGAAAATAACGATACAGGCGATCGGCATCAGGAGTCGTATTGCGAATTTTTTCAGAAAATGATTTCGAAATGATTCCGTTGGTTCCCATATATCCACAAACCTCTCCCAGCAAATGTTGAATCATCAAAGCAATTGTTGTTTTCCCATTGGTTCCTGTCACACCAATCAAGGATAAATCTTCTTCC
>CALVKE010000007.1 GCA_944332535.1 uncultured Bacilli bacterium | reverse complement strand
GAACCAAAGAAATTGGAGTACTAAGAAGTTTAGGAGCAAGAAAGAAAGATATTAGCCGGGTATTCAATGCAGAAACTTTCCTAATTGGAATTTGTTCCGGTCTGATTGGAGTAGTCATCGCTCGACTTTTAATTATTCCAGCGAATATTGTGTTAGAAAACTTGACAGAATTAGAAAACGTCGCTCGTATGAATCCTCTTCACGTACTAATTTTAATTGCGGTAAGCGTGTTACTTACATTAATTGGAGGAGCAATACCAGCCCATGTTGCAAGCAAAAAAGATCCGGTCGAAGCATTAAGAGCAGAATAAAAATGCTAAATTATTACAACCACAAACGTGGTTGTTTTTCTTTTTAAATATTGATATTTGGTATTGTAAAATAGGAGAGATTATGTTACCCTTAAAATAAGGTAGGGAAAGAGGAATGGCATTTGTAAAAAGGATTTCCTGTTTTTGAATTCATTAACATTTGTTTTAACAATAAATAAGGAAACAAACATTCCTTTTTAAGTAGTAAATTCTTATGGCTTTTCAATCCAAACAATCGAGTAATAACTTTTCATAAGCTGAACCTCCTTACCAAATTGTTGGAGGAGTACATGAAAAAATCAATTGCTTTTAAAAGAAACAAAATACCATTATTATGTTTTCTTGTTATTTTAGGAATTACTTGTTTTTCCTTTTATCAATACTATCGAACTTATTTAGCAGGGACTACCTATTATAAAATTAAAAATACTTGTACCAAGGAAGAAACGAAGGATAGTCCAATTTGTGCAAGATTTAAAGACCAGAAACATTTGGAAGCCTTCTTAGAGGCGAATGATCCAGCAAAACGCTACGATCGGTTAGATACGATTACTTTAACGTGTGAAATCGTTGAAAATAATGCTTATAACGTTCTACAAATATTGTCTCCACTAATTGTTATCGTCGCTGTTGTTGGAAAAATTCATCCAGAGATTAAATCAGGAAGCTTTAAAAATTATTTAATGAGAATGAATTATAAAGATTACTTGAAAAAGAACATAAAAGAAGTTTTTAAAATAGCAGGAATGATTCCTCTTTCCTTACTGCTTATATTCCTTACGTCTGCTATTATTATGAAATCTGATTTTTCCCTTCATGAATCTGTAAAAGGACTTGCTGTTTACGGAGAATGGAAATACCAACACTTCTTCCTGTATGGTACTTTTATCTGCCTATTTCAATATCTACTAGGTGTGATATATGGAGTCATTGCATTATTTAGCTGTTATAAAAATAAGAATTCTCTAGTTGCCGTCATCAGTGCATATATTGGTTATTTAATTGTGTATTTTGGACTTTATATCATTGTCTATTCTTTATTTATCAATAAAATTCTTGGCCTAAAAGGTCTAACAGAATACTTTAATATTAGTGGCTATTGGTTCTTTAACCAAGATATGAATTATCTATTAATATTATTGATTCTTGTAATTGTATTATCTATTTTGTTTGCCGCTTTATATCACTTTTTGAAAAAGAAAGAAAGGATTATGATGGAAAATGAAAAGCAAAATTCATAATCGAGCGGCCATATTAAAATATATTATATCCAAAGAAAGATTTAAAGGACTTTATTTTCTAACCCTTGTTCTTGCCGTTTATGGAGCATGGATTTTAGGTCTCGGTAGCGATAATTTTTGGGATTCCATTTTAATCCCTTTTCAATTTTTCTTATTTAATATATTACTGTTTTGTATATTTTCCATGAATATTCTTTCTTTCTGTGAAACGTTTTCCAAAGAATTTTCTTACTACATTAGCCGTTTACAAACAAAAAAACGATACTTAAAAGAACTGATGATCAACTCGATGCTTCTTCAATTATACTTACTAATACTATTTATCATTTTATTTGTGGCATTTAAATTATTATTCTCATCTGCTAGTATGACGATTTATGAAATAGAAGGACTCGGCATTACCAATCTTCAATTTTTGCTTTTTTATCTATTTCGTTATTTTCTTCTTTTGTTTTTATTGGAAGGAATAACGGTA
Source organism: uncultured Bacilli bacterium (assembly GCA_944332535.1). Classification (GTDB taxonomy): domain Bacteria; phylum Bacillota_I; class Bacilli_A; order RF39; family UBA660; genus MGBC162581. The sequence continues at coordinate 14,141 of CALVKE010000007.1, read as the reverse complement.
CTTCTTTACTTCTATTTCGGAAAAAAGGGGAGTGCACTTTACAATCTTCTTCTGTTAGCGGGGCTTATTGTCTCTAATTACTTCGATATACTAGCAAAACCTTGGTTTCTTCCTTGGAAATATTTTACGGGAGTAGGTAGTGCAAGCTTTTCTCAAGAATTGACCTTTAGCATTCTCTACATTGTTCTTCTTAGTATCGTTTTGCTCTTTTTTCTTTTCTTCGAACGAGGAAAGAATCCATTTAAAAAACGAAAGTTTTTCTTATTGTCCGATATTCAACATATCTTAAAAAGACGTATTTATATTCCTCTTCTCATGATTTTCGTTCCACTAATTTCTTCCTTCCTTTTTCTATCAAGCGAAGGACAAGGAAGTATTATGATACAAAATGTCATGGGATTAGAATTTAAAATGATGGATTTAAATTTTGTGCAAACGATCTGCTATCTTGTCAATATTTCGACTGGAATATTTCTGATCATCGATGTTTTCACCAAAGATCTCCGTTATCAGTTAGATAATATTTTCCTGAGAATAAAAGCCCAAGACTGGTTTTTCATAAAGACTTTCCTTTTTTCGCTGGATTTGCTTTGTTAAAAGGAATCATTTATTTAACCCTTTTCTTCCTTTGCCATCTATATGCTCTTCCAATAGAAGGAGAAGAAATCCTTTCCTTCTATGTAACAGATACGCTATATTTGATGAATGTTCAATTATTATCAATTCTCTTTTATATCATACTTGGAAGTATCAAAAAAGGAAAAAGTATTTTTCTTGTTCTTCTTTTTGGAACGTTCCTTTTTCTTCCAAAGAGCATATTAGTTTTTCAAAAACATCATCTAGCAATGTTTGTAAGTATTCTATTATTGATGGGGATAGGATGGTTTATCTTTCAGTTTCAAAGTAAAAAAGTAATTCAAATGGTGGAGGAATAAGTATGAAAATTGAAGTAAAAAATGTTTTTAAAAAATTTGGAGACAATCTTGTATTAGAAGACATAGATGTAGAATTTGAAGAAGGAAAAATTTATGGGTTAATTGGAAAAAACGGAAGTGGCAAAAGTGTTTTTCTAAAAATATTATGTGCTTTTTACGAACCATCTAGTGGGAAAGTACTTTATGATGGACAAGATATTTTTAAAGAGCGAGTATTTCCTAAAGATACACGTTCTCTCATTGAAAAGCCTTGCTTCTTGCCAGATTTATCCGGAAGAGAAAATTTACTATTACTAGCTTCTATTCAAAACAAAATTTCCGAAGTAGAAGTAGATGAGACACTAAAAAAAGTAGGACTCTATGAAGATAGAAATAAAAAATATCATAAATATTCGTTAGGAATGAAGCAAAAACTAGGAATTGCTCAAGTCTTGATAGAAGAGCCTAAAGTATTAATTTTAGATGAAGCATTTAACGGACTGGACGAAGAGAGTGCCCAAAATATTCGCTCTTTATTATTAGAAGAGAAGGCAAAGCAAAAAATTATTATTTTAGCAACACATATGAAGGAAGATATTGAAATGCTTTGCGATGATGTATACCAAATCAAGAATGCTAAAATAGAGAAGATAAGCGAAAGTTGAATACGAATGAATGAGGAAGCAAAACATATAATCTAATAGGATGTGATTATATGTTTTTAAAATGGTTAAAATATTTAAAGGAGCTTTCCTTTTTTACAGCGAGTTACTCGAATAACGTCTTTCCCGATCCTCTCACCAAAGAAGAAGAGGAGGCGTACTTAGATGCCTTTTTTCAAGGAGATAAAGAAGCAAGAGGCAAGCTAATTGAACACAATCTTCGTCTTGTTGCGCATATCGTAAAAAAGTTTGATACGAAAATGAAAGAACAGGATGATCTAATTAGTATCGGAACAATTGGACTGATCAAAGGAGTAGATACCTTTCAAAGAAATAAAGGGAATCGCTTAACAACTTATTGTGCTAAGTGCATTCAAAATGAAATTTTAATGTATTTTCGTTCTAACAATAAAAATAATAAAAACATTTCTTTAAATGAATCCGTTGGGTTTGATAAAGATGGGAATGAAATTTCGATTATGGATATTTTAAAGTCCCCCAAACCAGATTTTTTAGAAGATATCGATAAAAAAGATAACATCGCTTTATTAAATCAATACTTAACGATCTTAAATGAAAGGGAAAGAGAAATTATTGCAAGGCGATATGGTTTGGATGGAAGAGAAGAAGAAACACAAAAAGAAATAGCCAAACGGCTTCATATATCTAGAAGTTATGTATCACGCATCGAAAAGCGCGCTTTAACCAAAGTATTAAGGGAATTTTTAAAACGAGAAAATCCTTCTTTACATTAGACGTCAAACAAGAAAAAAGAAACAGAAAAGGAGATATTTTGAGTAAGTTATGGTATAATGTATAAGGATGGTGTGTTATGAAAAAGAAAGAAGTAATTTATCGACTAAAGCATAAAAAAGAAATTGAAATAATAGGTGGACTTCTCCTGATTTTTTTGGCAGGATTTTTATTTATTAAGCTCTCTTTTTCTTTTGAATTAAAAGGGGACCAGCTTCTTCAACTCTCTTATAAAGATCATTATGAGGAGGAAGGTGCAACGCTTTCTTTCTTTGGACAAGATCTTTCCAAGAAAATAAAAATATCTGGGGAAGTAACTGATGGAAAAGTAGGAGAGTACAAGATTAAATATTCGTACCATTTGGCTTTTATCCCATTTTCTAAGACAAGAAAAGTGAGTGTAGTAGATACGGAAAAACCGACCATCGAATTAGTGGGAGAGAAAAGTCAAACGATGTGTCCTAATAAAGAATACGAAGAAGAAGGATATCGCGCAACCGATGAATATGATGGCGATTTAACGGATAAAGTAGAAGTCGTTCAAGAAGAAAATGCGATTAAGTATAAAGTAACAGATTCTAGCGGGAATACTACGGTCGTTGCGCGAGAAGTCAAAAAAGAAGACACTACGAAACCAACGATTACTTTGACAGGAGGAAATGTTATTACCGTTCAAAAAAATACCAGTTATAAAGAATCTGGATATAAGGCAACGGATGGCTGTGACGGGGACTTAACTGACCAAGTAAAAGTAGAAGGGGAAGTAGATACCTCAAAATTAGGAAATTATAAAATAAAATATAAAGTAGCGGATTCCAGCGGAAATGAGACAACCGTAGAAAGAACTGTCGTTGTAACGGAAACTGCCTCTTCTGCCAAAGGAGTAATTTATTTAACTTTTGATGATGGTCCATCTGGATCTGGTTCCACTTCTAAAATCTTAGATATATTAAAAGAAGAAGGAGTACAGGCTACATTCTTTGTCACCGGAAGCGGACCAGATAGCTTAATTAAAAGAGCTCACGAGGAAGGACATACCATTGCCCTTCATACTTATACGCATCAATATCAAAATATATATCGATCTGTAGATGCTTATTTTTCGGATTTAGAAAAAATTCAAAATCGCGTAAAATCAATTACTGGAGAAACTTCTTGGGTCATTCGTTTCCCAGGAGGAAGCAACAACACGATTTCTAATAAATATAATAATGGAATTATGTCTATATTAAGACAACAAGCATTAGAGAAAGGGTATACTTATTTTGATTGGAACGTGGACGCAAGTGATGCTTATGAATGTGCCAAGTCTAGCGTAACGGATAAAAAAGGGTGCGTTTATGAAAATGTTACGTCTACTCTTTCTAAAAAAAGAGCGAATGTAGTACTTATGCATGATCTCAAAAGTTATACGGCCGATGCCCTTGCTGATATTATTCATTACGCCAAAGAAAACGGATACGTTTTTGATGTAATTACCAAAGATACGGCACCTGTTAGATTTCGTTAATAATAATCAAAAAAGTGAAGGGAAAGTTGCCTCTTTCAAAAATGATCTGTTATTGTCATTAACAAAAGCAGAAAAAGAGGAAGGATTTATGAAAAATAAATTTAATTTAACCAGAGAACAAAATGTATTTGTTGCTAAAAGAAATATCGTAGATTATATTTGGAAGAGCGCTAATTTGGAAGGAATTAACGTTACGTATCTTGAAACGCAAGCAATATATGATGGAGGTATTGTTAATGGATTAACGGTTGATAAAATAATTACTATTAACAATTTAAAATATTCTTGGCAATTTATACTTGAAAGTGAAGATATAGACTATGATTTTAAAATATTATGTCATTTACATAAATTAACTTGCGATAAATTAGTACTGGATCAAAATTTAGGTAAAATAAGAACAACCCCTGTGAATATTGGTGGAACATCTTGGAAGCCACAATTTCCTATTGAAAGTCAAATAAAAGAGGAATTAGCAATCCTACTTAATCAACCTGAAAAAACGAAAACAGAAATAGCAATAGAAATAATGCTATGGATTATGAGAAAACAGATGTTTATAGATGGAAATAAAAGAGTGGCAATGTTATTTGCCAATAGGATAATGATAGATAACGGTTGTGGAATCATAACTATTTCACAAGAAAATCAGCCTACCTTTTTTTTTTTTTTTTTCAAATTATATGAATCAGGAGATAATATGGATTTAAAACAATGGATTTACGACACCAGTATTGATGGCATAGATTTAAATAATGACAACTAAAAAGAAGAAAAATCCTTTCTTCTTTTCTTTTCTCGAACAAAAACTTGAAAAAAATAAAAAGATATGATATAATACGCAACGAAACGAGGGAAAGAAAATGAATTACAAAGAACAAATATCAGGAAACAAACACGCAGTTTTAAAGCTTTTTCCAAAATATCATAATTCAGACAAACTAACAATTATTGTACTATTATCGGTTGCACTAGAAGAGCTTTCGGCGGAAGATGAAAATCTATCTCTTGTAAGACAGATGGGAAATTCCGTTTTAGAGCATTTACGTACCGACTGGGAAATTGAAGACTATGCTAACTTTAAAAACGGAATTGCAAAATTTAATAGCGTTACGTGGGAATATGCACAAGAGGGAATTCTCCGTTTACTAACTACTTCTGAAAAAGAAATTAAACAAGAAAAACATCTACTAGCATCTTACTTGTTTCAAGAGGAACCTAAAGACCCTTACGAAGCATTAGCAGGTGTTTCTGGAAGAATGCTAAGTTATACTACTAGAATTGCTCAAGAGCTTTATCGTCAAAATCCAAATATCGAAGCTATTTGCTCTTTACTAGACGAGATGGAAGGCCAAAACGAAGTCATGCCCGTTTTACTAAAAGGTTTTGAACAACACTTTAGCTTACTTCAATATTTTCCAACTTATGAAAAATGCTATCAAAATTTTCGAAAAGATTATATTTCTTTAATCAAGAAAAATTTGAAAAGACTAGATTATCAACATAGAGCAAATAAAGAAAAAAGAAGAGAAAGTCAATTGAATTATGATTTAAAATATTATAAAAAGCGTTAAAAAAGAAGTCTCCGGTAAGAGTTAGTCTTACTTGGAAAAGACTTCTTTTTTGATTGTTAGAAAATGGCGAGAGGTGATTACGACAAGACTTAAAATACTGCCAATTAGAAAACTGTAGGTTCCCAAATGGCAAAAAGGAAGAAGGAAAATTGCGAGTGATTTAAAAACAATTCCGAAGAAGTTATCCACCATGATGTTTTTACTTTTATTCATTGCTTGTAAAGCGGAAGAAAAAGGAGATTCTAGATAATATAATAAGAAGAAAGGTGCTAGTATTCTTAAGTACTCACTACCGAGCGTAGTGTGATAAAACGTTTGTAAGAGAAATTCCGGGGCAACAAGATAAATACAAGTCATAGGTATTCCAATGAGCAAAGACAACTTGCAGCCCAGTCCCAACTTTCTTCGAAAGCGAGCATTGTCTTTTTCTACATAACTTCTTGTTAACTCTGGTAATATTGCCGAAGAAATTGCTCCGGTGAAGAAGCCTGGAAGAAGTAAAATGGGAAAGACATATCCCGTGATCGTTGCATACTCTGCTTGAATCCAATCTTTCGAAAATCCAACTAGCAAAAGGGAAGAAGTGAAAAGAATCGGTTCTAAAAACATTCCGATATTTCCTAAAAGCCTAGATCCGGTCGTCGGAATTGAGATGGATAATACTTCTTTCAAATTTTGCCGGTTCGGTTTAAAGTCTTCTTTTTGAATGACAATATTTTTCGGCATAAACAAGAACAGAATAAAAATTGATAAAGCTTCACTTACTAAATTAACAAGGACAAGAAAACTAACAGCATAAATGAGGTTAATCTTTAAAAGAGAAGGAATGAGTAATACGATAAGACTAAGTCGCACTATTTGCTCGAAGATATGACTGACAACATGAGGAAACATTCTTTCTTTCCCAAAGAAATAACCACGTAATAAATTAGAAAGAGAATCAAACGGTAGTACCAGTGCAATAGCAAGAATCGGTAAAATACAGCGCTCATCGTTTAAAAGATAAATGGCAATCGGCTTGGCAACGATAAATATGACGACCATTAAAAAAAGATTTAGAATCAGGGAAAAGGGAATCGTCGTAGTGACTAATCGAAGATTATTATGACGATTTTCACTGACTAATTTGGAAATGGAAACCGGAAAACTTAACTGAGAAAGGGTCATGAACAAAGAAAAAGTAGGGTAGACCAACATATAAAGACTCATTCCTTCTAATCCAATTAGTCTGGTCATAACAATTCGAATGAACATCCCTAGTATTTTTGTAATGAATCCCCCAATTACTAGAATAATCGTAGAACGAATAATCTTTTCCTTCCGCATAAGCAAGCCTCCTAGTAAAGTTTACTTTTGCCTCGGAAAAAATATGCAAACGAAAAAGTTAGTGGTTTTACTCACTAACTTTCTCACTTTTTTCTAATTCTTTTTTCTGCTTTTGTAAATTCTTTTGTACTTCGGCCATTTCATCCAAATCATTTTCAATTTCGATCAAACGATAGATCTCTTCAAAAGTAGTATATCCAGCCAATACTTTTTGTAGGCCATCTTGTAATAAGGTAGTAACGTGATTGCTTCCATAAACTAAAGTTCTTAGTGCATCTTTATCCACATCTTCTAAAGAAATTGCATCACGGATTTCATCATTAATCAACAATACTTCTTGAATTGCTATTCGTCCATGATATCCAGAAATACAATGTTCGCATTTTCCGGTTTGATAAACTTCTGGAACATCTTTTTTCAATACTTTTTTAAATACTTCTCTTTCAAAAGGAGTCGTTTCTCGAAGTGTTGCACAATATGGACAAATTCTTCTGGCTAGTCTTTGAGAAATAATTCCTGAAAGAGCAGTAGATAACAGATAACGTTCCACATCCATATCGATCATACGCTCAATGGTACTTAAGGAATTGTTGGTGTGTACCGTCGATAGAACCAAGTGTCCAGTAATGGATGCACGAACGGCAATTTGTGCTGTTTCCGAATCACGAATTTCTCCGATTAGAATGATATTCGGATCTTGTCGCAAGATCGAACGAAGTGCTGCAGCAAAGGTCATTCCAATTTCTGAGTTTACTTGAACCTGATTGACTCCCTCGATATTCATCTCGATCGGATCTTCTACTGTAATAATATTGGTATCTTCTTTATTAAGACGTTGCAAAATAGAATAGGTCGTAGTAGATTTACCAGTTCCAGTAGCACCAGTTACCAAAATAATTCCGTTTGGAACCGATATCATTTTTTCTACTTTCTCATAGTTGTCCGGAGAAAAATCCAAGCTTTCTAGCCCCTCTAAACTTTTCGTATAGTCCAAAATACGAATTACGACTTTTTCCCCTTCGTTGGTTGGTAGAACAGAAACACGCATATCCAAATCCGTATCTTTAATTTTTCCTTTAATAGCACCATCTTGTGGAAGTCGACTCTCTGTAATATTCATTCCTGCAATCAACTTAATACGAGTAATCACATTACGCTCACTCTCTAAGGGAAGAATAGCATGATCCCTTAGCGATCCGTCGATTCGAATACGAATTCTAAGTCCATTTTCGATTGGATCAAAGTGAATATCAGAAGCACGTTCTTTCACTGCATAAAGAATGATTTTATTTACTAAATCCACGATTGGTGTATTTTTAACATCATATTCTATCATAAAATTCTTCCCCTTTTTTATTCTAACTACTAGCTTTTTATTCTAATTTATTATATAATATTTTTACAAGATAATCAAGGTTGTTAAGGAGAATTTATGAAAAAAAAGAATAACAAAGGGTTTTTATTAATGGAGACAGTAATCGTTGGTGTATTAGTACTTGCTATCTTTGTTTTGGTTTATCAAAACTTAGTTCCTACCATCGGAGAGTATGAGACAAGAATTCGATACGATGATGTGGATTCGGTATACGCAGCGAATATGTTTAAAAATATTCTTACCAATGATGCGAATTTTAAAAATATTATTCAAGAGGTAGAGAACAAGGGATATAAGGATGTTACAGATTGTACAGCGTTTTCTGGAGATTTACGAACATCTTGTCAAGTGTTAAAACAACAGTACGGTATCACAGGAAACAATAAAATAATCGTAGGGCTTATTCCTTTTACTCAGGTCGTAACAATTCCAAACTTACCAAGAGGATTTCTTGACTATGTTAAATACTTACAGACTTCTGCACCAGACATTGTATCTGGTTATGTAATAATGATTTCAAGAACGATAACTTATAAAGACACAAATGGTACGGGAAAAACCATAACAACAAACCAATATGCTAATATTCAAATTTAAATTGGAAAGAAACGAGCGATTACGTTTCTTTTTTTGTAAAAGGATTGCTTTTAAAGAAGTTTTCTTTTATAATGATAATAAGGAAAATAGAGTAGCAAAAAGGAAAAGAATATGGTATACTGAAAAGGAATAAAAAAATAGAAAGAAGGAAGTAAAAATGATGAAAAAAAGAGTCTGGGGGGGGGTCAGAATTAAGTAAAGAAAACTCTTCCTCTTCGAAAAAGGTAGTTCTTTTGGGATTATTAGGAATGATCAGTGTAATGATGTTATTTTCTTATTCTCTTGCATATTTTCAAAAACGCAATGAGGTTCAAACAATTCATTTGGTTGTTGGGGAGCTGACTTATCAATTAACAGGAGACCTTCTGAATAGTCAAAATCAAATCACAATAAATGGTGGAGATCAAATCTCTTTTGATCTTGTAATGGTAAATGATAATTTACTCGATACAAAGTATCAACTATATTATACGAGTGAATGGGGAGAGAACGATTTTGAAATTGGCTATGTATCTTCTACTGTTGATATGCCAAGTGGGACTATTTTAAAAGGGGAGTCAAAAATAATTACAATCGGGATTATCAATAATACTTCTGCTTCTATTACGATTACTTTAGGAGTAAGAGGAGGATTAAATACCCATGAGGTTCAAGATATTCTTTTATTGAGCGAAGAAGAAAGAATAGATCAAGAAATTGTTATGAAAGATGAGTGTGAAATCCTAGAAGAAGCAGAACCTAATGCACCAGTACTTGCTAGCGGGATGATCCCAGTTACTTATGATGAAGGACAAGAAAGTTGGATAAAAGCCGATACTTCTAGCACTTGGTATGATTATAGTAATCAGATGTGGGCGAATGCGGTAACGGTAACCGAGACCAATCGTTCCACTTATATAAATGCACCAGCGGGAACTCCTATCAGCATGGATGACATAAATACGATGTGGGTCTGGATTCCAAGATATAGTTATACGATTCGAGATACGTATGGAGTACAACTAGAAGGAGGAGCAACACCAAGTAAAGAAACTCCTGGAGCAATTGATATTAAGTTTATTTCTACTACTGTGAAAGATAATGGTAGTGGAACTTGTACGAAATGTGCAGACAATTGGGTAACCCCAGAGGGATTTACCTTTGGAGACGAAGAATTATCTGGATTTTGGATAGGAAAGTTTGAAACAACCGGAACAATGTCTGCAGCATGTACAGATGAAAATTGTACGACAGCGGATTTGACGATTAAACCAAATTTAACTTCTGTAAGAAATCAAAACATATCAAGTTTCTTTTATGGGATACGAAGTATGCAAAATGCGACGAGTGCTAGTAAATATGGCTTTGATGTAATTGGAACCGGAACAATGGATGCGCATATGGCTAAGAATACGGAATGGGGAATTGTGGCGATGCTTTCCCAAAGTAAATATGGGAAATATGGAAATCCTAGTTATTCTGGAGCAGACAAGGAAGTAGCCATTAATAATTGTTCTAATTTGATTACTGGAATTGGGGGAGATACGGTATCAGCCGGAGAGTCCACTACTACTTGTGTGATGAACACTTATGAAACAGCAAAAGGTCAAGCAGCAAGTACGACCGGAAATATTTATGGAGCCTATGATATGTCTGGTGGAGCGACTGAATATGTAATGGGAAATTACAATAAGATATCTGGTGTTGATACAAGTTTAAATTCCGGCTTTTCCGGAACGCTCAGCAATGAAGAGAATTTCACTGGTTCTTCATGGCCAGATCAAAAATATTATGATTTATATACTTCTAGTATTCCATCTACTTCCTATAAGGCAGGAGATGCCACCTATGAGACGTTCGGGTGGTATGCGGACTCAGCAGATTTTTGCTCCTCTTACAGTCCTTGGCTCCATAGGGGTGCATATTATTATTTTAAGAGTAGTGCGGGTATTTTTAGTAGTTATAAAAATGGAGACGGGTCTGCCAATGCACATGTCAGTATACGAGTTGTCATAAAACCGTAAATAGAGCAGAAGAGGAAAACTCTTCTTTTTCGTGCAAAAATTCTGGTAAGATTTTTATTTATCGGTTATAATGGAGTAAGAAAGAAGGAAAACGAAATGAAAAAAATAATATTAGTCGATGGAAACAATCTTCTTTTTAGAAGTTTTTTTGCAACAAGTTATTCAGGAGTCATTATGAGAAATTCCAAAGGATTTCCCACAAATGCTCTTTATGGATTTATTAATATGTTAAACAAAATTATTCAAGAGGAAAATCCAGAATACATTTTAGTAGCACTTGACCATGGAAAAACATTTCGTCACGAAAAATACGAACAATATAAAGGGAAACGTGAAGAAATGCCTCTTGAATTAAAAGAACAGTTTCCTGTTGCGAAAGAAGTGATGGACGCTATGGGAATTTCTTATTTAGAAGTAGATCATTTCGAAGCCGATGATATTATTGGAACCTATGCGAAAAGAATCAATCAAGAGCCAGATTGTGAAGGACTAATTGTTAGTAGTGACAAGGATTTATTACAGCTTATTACCCCGAAGGTAAAAGTAAAATTATTAAAACAGAGTGGACATATCATGATGGATGAAGAAGAATTTCGAAAAACCTATCATGTTGACCCAATTGGGATGATTGATTTAAAAGCTTTGATGGGGGATCCTTCGGACAATATTCCAGGAGTCAAAGGAATTGGAGAAAAGACGGCCATTCGTCTATTAGAAGAATATCACACCCTCGACAATCTTTATGCGAATCTAGACCAGATTAAAGGCGCAACACACGATAAATTAGCGGCAGATAAAGTCCAAGCATATGCTAGCCAAGATTTAGCAACAATCTATCAAGATATCGACATAGATACGGATCTTGAGAAAATTCGTTATCGTCATATGGATCCAGCGAATTATTTAAAAATACTACAACGACTAGAATTTCATTCGTTGATTAAAAAGATTCCAAAACCTTTATTAAAACAAGCAGAAAAAGAAGAGATGCCACAAGAGAAAAATACAACCCCAGTAATCGTTTTAGATACGTTAGAAAACTTTTCATTAGAAGGGGATTATGCGATTTATACGGAAATTGTGGGAGCCAATTATCATTATGACGAAATTGTTGGAATTACTCTTTACCAACCGGGACAAGCCTATTTTATTAAGCCAGAAGTAGTTCGTACAAATCCTTCTTTTTTCCAAAGTGATAACGTAAAATATACTTATGATTTAAAAAAGCTAATGGTTGTCTTAAAAAGATTGGGAGCCACCATTCAAAATTGCTCGTATGATGCGATGATTGCTGGCTATCTTCTAAACTATAACGTCAAAGAAGATATTGCCTATCTTGCCCATGCCAAAGATTTTGAAGTAGGTTTTTATGAGGCCGTCTATGGAAAAAATGCCAAACTTAAAAAGCCAGAAGACGCACTCTGTATAGCAGATTTAATAGCAAAATGTCAATTTATTTATGAAACGAAAGAGGAATTTTTACAAGAAATCGATAAAGAAGGGGATCGCTATCTTTTTGAAAGTATCGAAATGCCCCTTGTCGAAGTCTTAGAAGATATGGAAACAACTGGAATTCGAGTAGATCAAGAGTATCTTACTTCGTTTGGAGAAGAGTTAAAAGAAGAGTTCACCTCAATTGAAAAAGAAATTTATCAACTTGCCGGAATAGAATTCAACATTTCCTCTCCAAAACAGTTAGCAAACGTTTTATTTGAACGTTTACAAATTCCATATCCTAAAAAAATAAAAGATCAAAATTATTCGACCTCGAAAGAAATTCTAGATAAAATTTCTGATTACGCCATTGTTGAAAAAGTTCTTCGCTATCGAACGCTAACCAAGATTTATACAACTTACGTAGTAGGAATGATCGATGAAATTCACGATGGAAGAGTGCACACGATTTTTAATCAAACATTAACTAGAACAGGGCGCTTGTCAAGCGTCATGCCAAATCTTCAAAATATTCCGATTCGTTTAGAAGAAGGAAAACGGATTCGCAAAGCTTTTATCCCGGATGAGGATAGCTATTTGCTATCTAGCGACTATTCCCAAATTGAACTTCGTATTTTCGCATCGTTATCCAATGCGGAAAATATGATTCACGCCTTCCAAAACGATGATGACATTCACGCAAGGACCGCTTCCGATATTTTCCATGTACCAATCGAAGAGGTGACAAAAGACATGAGAAGAACCGCAAAGGCGGTTAACTTTGGAATCATCTATGGAATTAGTAGCTTCGGCTTATCCGAAGATTTAAAAATTGATGTTACTACTGCGAAAAAGTTTATCGAAGGATATTTGAATGCATATCCTGGTATTCGGGACTATATGGATACTTTGATTCGAAATGCTTATCGCGATGGGTATGTAAAAACAATCATGGGAAGAAAGCGAACAATTGAAGAGTTAAAAAATAAAAATTATGCAGTGCGCTCTTCCGGAGAGAGAATGGCGCTAAATACTCCAATTCAAGGAAGTAGTGCCGATATTTTAAAGAAAGCGATGATTGAAATTTATCGCGAATTTCAAAAACAAGGTCTTCAAAGTAAAATGTTGATTCAAGTACACGATGAACTCGTGTTTAATGTAAAAAAAGAAGAGATGGACATTGTCCAGAAAATTGTGAAAGAAAAAATGGAAAACGTTTATCAGTTTAAAGTACCACTAAAAGTCGATATTGAATTTGGAGTAGATTGGTACGACGCAAAATAGAAAGAAGGAAGTAGTATGCCAGAAAAACCAGAAGTCATCACCGTTGCTAAGAAATTGTCCCTTCGCTTAATTGGAAAGACAATTGATTCTGTTTCGGTTTACTGGGATAATATGATAGAAGGTCTCACACCTCAAGAGTTTTGTGAAAAATTAAAAGGTCAACAGATTTTAGAAATTACGACAAGAGGAAAATGGTTAGTGTTTCATCTGACAGATTATCTTCTCTTAGTACATCTTCGTATGGAAGGAAAGTTTTTCTTTCGTGAAAAAGGGCGGGAACGTGGAAAACACGAACACGTCATCTTCGATTTGAAAGAGGAAGAACTTCGTTATCAAGATACGCGAAAATTTGGAAAGATGACTATTTTACCAAAAGAGCATCCTGAAGACTATCCCCCTTTTTCGAAACTAGGATTAGAGCCATGGGACTTTCGTTTAACTGCCGAGTACTTACAAGAAAAATACCGAAAAAAGAGCCTTCCTATTAAAACGGTGTTACTAGACCAGACGATTATTACGGGAATTGGAAACATTTACGCTGATGAAATTCTCTTTTTGTCTCATCTAAATCCGCGAATCGCAGCAAAAGACTTGACAGAAGAGGATTGTAAAGCTATTATTAAAAATACAATGCTTGTTTTAGATAAAGCAATTCAAGAAGGGGGTACCACGATTCGAAGTTATACTTCGGAAGAAGGAGTAACTGGTC
>CALVKE010000006.1 GCA_944332535.1 uncultured Bacilli bacterium | reverse complement strand
TTTTCTCTGCATTAATTTGCTAAGACGAAACCCGATAATACGATCTAGAATTCTTCTTGTTTCTTGACTTTTGACTAAATCTTGATCGATTTTTCCTTCGTGCTTCATCGCTTCTAAAATTTTATCTTTGGTAATCTCATGAAACAATACTCGGCTATAGTTCTCTTCTGGTATTTTTAACTCTTTTAAAAGATGCCAACTAATTGCTTCCCCTTCTCGGTCGGGGTCGGTTGCTAAATAGATATGTTTTGCATCTTTTACATCTTGTTTTAGCTTTTTAATCACATCTTTCTTGTTGGATAAAGGAATATAGGTCGCTTCAAAATCATGGTCAACATCTACTCCAAGACCAAATTTTCCACTTGTTGCTAAATCGCGAATATGTCCCTTGGAAGAAACTACTTTATAATCATTTCCTAAATATTTTTCGATTGTTTTACTCTTACTAGGAGACTCCACAATAACTAGTTTTTCTTTCATAAATCCTCCTTGTTATTTAAGAATTCAAACACCCCTATCTAAACTTATACCCCAGGAAAAATTTTTTGTCAATCTCTTTTGCTCTGTTTTCCTTTGCCGAGCTATTTTTCTTCTTCTAGTTATTCTTATGTATCTTCTTTTCCAAACATACAAAAAGCCCTTTTTAAAAAAGGCTTTCTTTTTTATATTTCTTCTACTTTCATGAAGTTTGTACTATGGTTTTTAGGGAATCCTCCAGCAATTACTATTTTACTTCCATGAGGAAGATCCATAAATTGTTTTGCAGCTTTAATTCCTTCTTCAATAACTTCATCGGTAGAATCTAAAATAGGAACAATTTGTGAGTAAACTCCAAAGTTTAGAGCTAGGCTGGTTGCCGTTTTGAAGGATGGGCAAGTCGCCAAAATAACACTTTTTGGTCTTAATGCACTAATCTTTCGAGCAGTAAGTCCACTGATTGTCGTTGCAACAATTAAATTAGCATTTAAAATATTAGCACTATCTACTACACTGTTCGCAATAGCAGATGTTACATCGTTCTTCTCAATTGGAGTAATTTGGTTATCATAGTCCATTTGTTCTTCTGCAGATACACAGATATTCGCCATGTTTTGTACTACTTCTACTGGATATTTTCCCATTGTTGTCTCTCCACTTAACATTACGGCATCGGTTCCGTCTAATACAGCATTAAATACATCGGAAACCTCAGCACGTGTTGGACGAATAGATTTTTTCATAGACTCTAACATCTCGGTTGCAACAATTACGATTTTTCCTGCTTCACGAACACGACGAATCATTTCTTTTTGGGCTTTTGGTAACTCATAAAGAGGGATTTCTACTCCTAAGTCTCCTCTTGCTACCATAATTCCATCACTCACTTCAATAATATCATCTAAATTATCAAGTCCTGTTTGGCTTTCAATTTTAGAAATGATTTTCAAATCTTCCCGATGTTGAGCCTTTAAAATTTCTCTTGCTTCTAAAACGTCTTCTTTGCTAGATACGAAAGATAAAGCTAGGAAATCTCCTTCGTGTTGACAAGCATAAATAATATCTTCTCTATCTTGTTCTGAAATAAATGGAATAGCTAGGTTTACTCCTGGAGCACTTAAACTTTTCTTATTTCCTAATACTCCCCCGGCAACGATCTTACAAGTAATTCCATCTTGTTCTTTGGAAATAACATCTAAGCGCATCAATCCGTTTTCTAATAACAAGAAGTCCCCTACTTCTAAAGAATCGATGGCTTGTGGATGGTTTACAGAAAAACGTTCGCTATTTCCTAATACTTCTTCTTTGACAACGCGAATCGTCTTTCCTTCTACTAATTCGATTTCTCCATTTTCTAACATTCCATTTCGGAATTCTGGACCTTTGGTATCGTATAAAATAGCAATATTCATTCCAGTTCTTTGACGAGTTTCTTTTACAGATGCAACCACTTGTTTTTTCTCTTCTTCGGTTGCATGAGAAAAGTTAATACGTGCTACGTTCATTCCTGCTTGAACCATTTTCTCCATTACATCTGGATCGTAACTAGATGGTCCAATACTACAAACTATTTTTGTTTTCTTCATGTCTATACTTCCTCCCTTTTTGCGCTTTTTCATAATATCATTTTTTCGCCTTTTTGTAAAGACTTTTCCAAGAAAAAAAGTGAGCAACTAATTTATTTGCTCACGGCGTTTGCTGTTACTTTTACTTTAAAAGAATAGGTTTTATTCGATTCGGTAGAAGTTACTTTCTCTCCATCTGTCGTATAATTATCTCCACTTGTTATAGTTCCGGTACCATTGTCTGTTGCATCAATTATCGTACCAGCACTTCGATCAATCCATGCCCGAATTTTAAATGTTTTGGTAGCTTCTGGCGTTTCTGGCGTTGTCTCTAAGGTGTCGGTGTATAAAATTCCTTCGTTTCCAGATGTGATTACGTTATTCATAAGAATGGTTCCGTCACTATCTGCCGTTGGCGTTTGCTCAGAAGACAATAATGGATTATCTTGTCCATCGGTTAAATAAAGACGAATATGGGAACTAGGAATCGCTCTCATCTCTCCTTCCGGAGCAGTGGTATTAACTAGGCGTATCTGGTATAAAATTTCGGCGTTTGTCGTCATATTAGCAGTAACACTAAAATCATAGGTATCCAGTAATGCTTTTCCTTGCTCCACTGTCATAGGGACTGCATTTTCAAGAAGCACTCCCGCTTTGTCTTCGGAATAGACAAAAGAAATTTCTCCTTCTGTTGTTTGAATTGTACTACTGGTAGTTCCTGTTCTTGTATAAGTGAAAAATGCATAAGTAGTACCAACACACACAAGAAGAAGAGCAATCACTCCGAGGACACCTAATAATTGTTTTTTCTCTTTCATGATAATCTCCTCTCTATTTTCTATAGTTATCATAGCATAAAATAGAAAAAAGAACAAGAAACTTTCCCAAAAAAGAAGAAAAATCCGAAAAAGCAGTTCTTTTTATTTCTTAAACGCTGCTTTTGCGGATAAATCTTTACTTAATATAAGGTTATACTATTATGACATGTAAATCGAATAAATAATAGTATTAGGATAAGGTTGTGCAGCACCGGGAACAATGGAACTATCTACCCCGATATATCCGGAAGATATTCCTGAATATCCAATTGGTTTTAATTGATATCCTGAATCCGGATAGAATCCAAGAGGCGCTGCAAAGTAAGTAGATGACCATGGTATTGACTTATTCGTATAAACTCCGATGTACCCCCATGTAGATTGGGTATTAGTAGGAGAAGTAACCAAGTTATAATCAAAATAAACTGTTTGATGATTTGACAGATCTATTAAATTATTCGTAACAGCTGACATAAAGTAACCAGGCTGAGTTGGAGCTATTTGCATATACGTGTTTCCAAAAATTAAGCCTTGATTGTTATAAGGGTCTCCAAGACCATTGCCATGTCTAATGAATCCGTCTGGGCTTGAAAATCCTCCTGTAATATAGCTACATTGATTTCCATTTCTATAAAGAAAAGTTTTGGCCCCTACTTTATAATTTAATAGGTTAATATTATCGTTAAACGAAGCGTTAATCCAATTCGTTAATTCCGTTTTATAAGTAGAATTACTTTTAATAATGTTGACTGCTGTTGAGCTAGATGCTAGTTTGCTACAAGCCACCTGGCTTTGCCACAAAATATAGCGAAAATCATTATTGGCAAGTCCGCTGTTGATATAGGTACTATTTCCGGCAAAAGTTGCCATATCACTTTCACTGTTTACATTCCAATAATAGATTGTTCTAGTTATCGTTGTTGTTCTTCCAGCACGATCTGTTGAGGTAACTGTCACTGTATTCACTCCACTAGATAAAGTAATAGCCCTTGAAAAACTTGTTCCAGACAAAGAGGCAGCCGCTCCGTTTACTACTACACTTGTAACGCCAGATGCGTCAGTCGTTGTTCCAGTTACTGTATAATTTGGCCATGCCGATGTTAAAGTAGTACTTGGTGCTGTAACATTTAAATTTGGCGCAGCGCTATCATAGAATAAGTATCTCGTTTGTGTCGTTGTTCTTCCTACATTATCTGTTGCCACTACCGTCACAGTTGTTGTGGTATTTGCACCCAAAGCTAGGTTATAACTCCAGTTATTACCACTGAAAGTGGCCGGTTGTCCATTGACTGTTACACTTTTGATTCCAGACGTATCACTGGCTGTTCCATTTACTACATAACTAGCAGAAGTTGTATAAGTCGGAGTTGAACTATTCGTCGACGTTGGTGCATTAACTGTTAAGGTTGGTGCCATATTATCATAATGTACATACCTTGTCATTGTGCTTGTCTTTCCTTCGTTGTTTGTTGCAACAACGGTCACCGTTGTCGTTGTATTCGCAACTAATTTCAAATTATAACTCCAATTTATTCCGTCTAATGTGGCTTCTTCGCCATTCACTGTTACACTCTTAATTCCAGATAAATCTCTTACTATTCCATTTACGACATAATTGGAATCTGCTGTATAAGTAGGTTTCATAGGATTCGTAGAAGTTGGCTGGTTGACAACTAATCGTTGCAGCGTAATTCTGGCATAACCATCACCACTGTTTCCAACTGTTGTTCCTTCTCCACTACTGCTAGGCATTTCTTTGTCTCCGCCAATCATTACAGTATTTGTGAAGACGTAACCTGTATAATGTGTCGTTGTACCCGTGTGATTTCCACTTGCATCAACACTGTTTACTCCAGGATGCCCGGAAATATAAGAAGATCCTCCTCCAGCTCCACCGTGAGCAGAAAACCCTCCGGCATAGTAACCAGAGCCTCCGCCACTTTGAACGCTATATTCGGTCAAAAAACTTTCGTTATAA
>CALVKE010000005.1 GCA_944332535.1 uncultured Bacilli bacterium | reverse complement strand
AGTCGAGCGATGACTACTCCAATCAGACCGGAACAAATTCCAATTAGGAAAGTTTCTGCATTGAATACCCGGCTAATATCTTTCTTTCTTGCTCCTAAACTTCTTAGTACTCCAATTTCTTTGGTTCGCTCTAAAACAGAAATATAGGTGATAATTCCGATCATGATAGAACTAACAATCAAAGAAATGGCAGAAAAAGCAATCAACACGATTGTAATCGCATCCATAATATTTCCAGAAAGACTAGAGATCATTTCTCCCATATCGGTATAAAGAATTTGATCTTCTTCCTCTTTTCCCTCGTTATATTGGTCAAGGGCAGATAAGATTTGCTCCTTAGCATCAAAATCTTTTGGATAAACTTGAATAGCTTGTGGAATGCTATCTGCTCCTAGATAAGATAGTAACGTCTCTTTTTGTGTTTGTCCTTCTTCGGTATTATCAAATGCTTCTCCGGTTAGTACGTTATAATTTGCACTTTCTTGTGCTTTTACAATATCAGATGCACTATTTTGTTCAATGATATAATCCACTAATTTTTCGGTATAAGTAATTCCAGAAGAATTTTGATAAAGAAGACTATCTTCTTTTCCTCTTGCAATTCCCACTACTTTTAATACGATCGTATCTTCTGATTCGTACATTTCTTCAAAGTTCGTATTTACTGTAAAATGATTCCCCATTTTTTGGTAATAATCATTGTTTAAAATCACTCTTAATTCTTTTCCAATCAAATCAGAAAAAGAAATTTCTTCTTGTTTCGGATCTAATCCAAGGGCTTCCACTACCGTAGATGGTAAATTATTTCTACTATCTACTAATAATAAAATGTCTTCTTTTTCTGTTGGAGCACGCCCTGATAAAATATCAAAGTTTTCTTCTACTACTCCACTTTCTGAGGAATTATCAAGCTTTCTTGGGATCACAGTAAAAGATAATTGATCCGTATCAATTAATTTGTATTGTCCATTAATTTGATTCATGATATTAAGCGCAGTAGCTCTCGTATAGGATACTCCTGAAACCATTTCCGGATCCATCTTTTCAATAAATTCTACATATTCTTTGGTGATTACATTAGTATGAGTAAGAAGCTCTTCCATCATATTATGAGGATATACGACTTCTTTGTCGGTATATTCTTCTTTGTCAGAAGAATTTCCAGTCATTGTACTCATCGTCTCTTCATCTAATTCCATCGCTTGTTCCGTAATCATAATCGGCAAATTCGAAAGCGTTTCTCGCTCAAATTTTTTAATTTGAATATCAAATCCATTGGAAAGCGATAAAATAAGCGCAATTCCGATAATTCCGATACTAGATGCAAAAGCTGTTAACAAAGTCCTTCCTTTTTTCGTTTTGATATTATTGAAAGACAGTTTTAACGCTGTCCAAAAACTCATGGCTGTTTTTTGAATAGAAAAGGCCTCTTTTTTCCGTTCTTCTCTATCGACTGGATTGGTATCATGAATAATTTCTCCATCTTTAAATTCCACAATACGACTAGCATAAGTTTTCGCCAAATCTGGATTATGCGTTACCATGATTACTAATTTATCTTTGGCGATATCTTTGATTAATTCCATAATTTGAACACTTGTTACAGAGTCCAATGCTCCGGTTGGTTCATCCGCTAAAATAATATCCGGATCGTTCGCAAGAGCTCGCGCAATAGCAACACGTTGCATTTGCCCTCCCGATAATTGGTTAGGCTTTTTATGCGCATGTTCTTCTAGTCCTACTTTTTTTAATACTTCTAATGCTTTTTTCTTTCTTTCTTTTGCTCCTATTCCACTAAGGGTCATTCCTAACTCAACATTATCTAAGACACTAATATGAGTAATTAAATTATAGCTTTGAAAAATAAAACCAATACAATTATTTCGATAACTATCCCAGTTTTTGTCTTTAAACTGTTTGGTCGATTTTCCGTTGATAATTAAATCTCCAGAATCATATCGATCGAGTCCTCCAATAATGTTTAAGAACGTTGTCTTTCCACTTCCACTTGGTCCGAGAATCGCTACAAATTCATTCTTTCGAAACTCTAGACTAACATCCTTTAATGCATGTTGCACAAAGTCCCCTGTTCGATAACTTTTCTTTATGTGTTTCACTTCAAGCATATTTTTTTCTCTTCCTTTCAATTACACCCTATGCCCATTCTAGCACTCTTCTTATGAAAGTACAAGAAAAATAGCAAAAGGGAAACTATATTTTATATTAAATATTCTCTTTCTATTTTATATAGATTTGATCTTACCTATTCTATCTTTTTTAAACTGTATTTGAGAAAAATAATCTGTGTTTTCTCTTCTTTCTTCTATAAAGTATGATATAATTTTTATGAACTAAATAGAAGGAGATGTTAATAGTATGTATCACAAAAAGAGTTTTAAGTTTTGGGGTGTAATGTTAATTTGTCTTTTCCTATTAGTAGGATGTAGTCAAAAAGAGTCGGAGGAAAATCACGAAATGAAATGGGAGGACTGCAACACTGTAGAAGAAAAGGTTGCTTACCAAATGGAGCATTTATCTTTGAAAGAAAAAATCGGGCAAATGTTAATCGTTCCTTATTATAGTTCTACTTTTGATAATGTCTTACAAACAGCATGGACTACCAATCAACCAGGTGGGTTCATCATGTTTCCAGAAAACTTTTCTAGTTATGAAAAAACACTTGCCTTCGTCGAACAACTAGAATCCCTTTCCAAGATTCCTCCTTTTATTTCCATTGATCAAGAAGGAGGACGTGTGCAAAGATTAAAGACTCTGGAAGATGCAACGATTACGGTTTTTCCTCCTATGTTAGAAGTGGGAGAAACCGAAGATACTGCGATATCCAAAGAAGCGGGAAAAGCAATGGCGGAAGAATTGCGAGTATTTGGTATTAATATGGATTTTGCACCAGTCCTCGATGTTTATTCGAATCCTGATAATACGGTTATTGGAAACCGAAGCTTTGGTCGCGATGTAACTACTGTTACTAATATGGGACTTTCTTTTGCGGAAGGATTAAAAGAAGCTGGAATCATCCCAGTTTATAAGCACTTCCCAGGACATGGAAATACGGCAACGGATTCTCATTATGATGTGCCAATTGTTACAAAAACAAAAGAAGAATTACTAGCATCCGACCTTATTCCTTTTCAAAAAGCAATCGATCAAGGGGCTAATGTCATCATGGTTGGACACATTGCGGTTCCAACTATTACTGGGGATGATACTCCAGCTTCTTTATCTTCTAAGTTAATTACCGATCTTTTAAAAGAGGAAATGGGTTTTTCTGGCTTAGTAGTAACCGATGCTTTAAATATGGGAGCTCTAACCAATCATTATTCTGAAAAAGAAATCTACGAAAAAGCGATCAATGCGGGAGTAGATCTATTACTAATGCCAAGTTCTTCCTCTAATGCGATTAAATTGATTCAAGAAAGCATAGATGACGGAACAATTTCCCCTTCTCAAATCGATGCATCCGTACAAAAAATTTTGACATTAAAATATCAACAATTAGGACAAGAAAAATTACCAAAACATTACTTAGGTAGCTTAGAGCATCAAGAAGTTATTCAAAAAATTCAAGAAAAGACAAACAATTAGATTATTTCAATACAAAAAAGATAAATGGATTATCCAATTTATCTTTTTTTTTGTAATCAATTTATTTTTATTTCGTAAGGATTCATACTCGTTCCATCTCCTGAGGCAAGCAAAACATCTGGTTTTAGATTAAGGACTGCTCGCATACCATGGCTACGTGAGGTCCAAGTGTAGGAAAGGTAGCCTGCTCTCGCAACATACCACACGCTGGAGAGTGCATAATGCTGATCGAAGTAGGACGGAGACAAAGTCCAATAATAATCTCCGTTATATAAATAATACTCTGTATTTACGTTGCCGTACTTTCCACCAGCCATAGCTACTTCGTCGGCTGTAATCAAAGATACTGGGTAATTTAGCCATCCATTTCCGTTCGTTGTATCGTTTTGTGTATATCGATCATTTTTGTTAGCGCACTTTAAACTTGGACTTTTATTCGTATAGAGTCTATTATAGACTCCATAAAACGTACCAGGTACAAAATCATATCCGTTTCCGCTTACTATACTTCTATCATTACAAAAGGAAGTATCCGAAAAATAATTTACATAACTTGCTCCATAGGAGTCCGTCTTATAATTTCCTCCATTCATAAATACTGCCTGAAACCAATTATCTAAATTACTCTTGATCGTACTATTATAGGTATTATTAATGGTAGCCTCATAACTTTTTGAAGATACGGAAGTGTACGTTCCCCATGCTTGCGTATCGTTATTTCGATATTCGTCAATTGTAAAATATGGTTTTCCTTTTGCACATGTTTTACTTGTTGACCAACAAGTATAGGGGTAATTTTCAATGATTTCTTCATAATTTTCATACCACGTTCCGACCTTTACTCCAGCAGTTGAGGAGAATTCATAAGTTTCTGTTTCGCTATTATACGTTGGCCATTCATTATAAAAATAATATTGATAAGTCTTAGTGATATCAGCATAATTAATTCTACTAGAAGTCCTTTCTTCAAAATCCTTTCCATAAGTGTATCCTAGATACGTTGGATCGGAGGACGCTGGATTATAAACACTAGACCGAGAATTGGTGTTCGGAAGAATTACTCCCTGTTCCTCTTGTCCAGGAGTTTCTCCAGAATAAATAAGTCTTATACTTCCGTCTCCATTTACTCGAACGATTCTCCAGTACATATCTTTCGTATTGGTGTTACATGTATCAAGACTATTTCCAGCAGAGGTACAAGCAGATAAACTAGGATAATAAGTCGTTCCTACTCGGATAAACTCACCAAATTTTACATAATTGTTATCAATTTTTCCCCGATAATAAAATGTATCCCCATAATCATCTTCACTTTTGTATA
>CALVKE010000004.1 GCA_944332535.1 uncultured Bacilli bacterium | reverse complement strand
TCTAAATTTAGTGCCCTTTTTCCAATACTAGCATTTCTAAATACAAGATCTTTCAACAAAAATAAGAACGTAAAAATTACTAAATTTATATTAATGTAATAAAAAATATTATCTAAGTTAAAGTTTAAAATGATTAAAATAATTGACATACTGATAAACCCTGTGATCATCATATCTATATATACTGAAATACACCTCTTAATTCTCATTTTTTACACCTTCTTAAAATAAGTACTTATTTTTTCTCATCCACCAAACATCCGTCTTTCTCCGCATCCATTAAAACCATAATAAAATCATCATCAATATGATAAGGGTTTAACCAATCAATTCCTTGGCTATTTGTAATCTCACCATTTTTTTTGCCATACTCTGCATCCTTTTTTATTACTTTAAATTCTATACTTTTTAAGTCTCTCACAGTTAAACATAATATTTTTTTTATTAATTTACCATCTTTTTTTAACAATTCTAATCGATCTAGTATTTCTGGATCTGGTTCTTGATCTCCAACCCAATTATAGATACCTACTATATCCATTTCATCAGAATATTTCCTAGGTAGGCTTCCAATATTAAAACGCGCTATTTCAAGAACTCTTAGCAAAATATATTTATTATGCCATTTACTCTCTTTAAATATTCGTTCTTTTTCTGAATTTCTGTCACATATTTTATATAATAAAACATCCCCAACTTCCCAATTTGCTTTTTTAATAACAAGTTTAGAAACCTTCTTCTCAGGAGGTTGAGGAGAATTTAACTTTAAGGCTAAACTCTCCAACACTAACTTCCTTTTTTCATACATTTTTTTATTGTCTTTCCATCGTTCTAAATCCGTACCACTATCTATGCATTTTAGTGCTTCTTCTTTTACCTCAGGCAATAATCTTCCATACTTCCACTGTGTTTCTGCTAAGGCGAACCAAAATAATGGACCATCTTCTTCATCCGCTATATAATCCATATTACTATTGATTACATCAATTGTTGCTTCCATATTCGTAAATCCTAATCTCAATCGATCTAAATATTCTTCCTTTATATCGCATGTTACATCATCTTGATACAATCCTACTCCCCATGCTCCCATACTATTTCCTCCTACCATTTTTAATTTATAAAACTATTTCATTTAAAAATAGAATTATTTATATTCTTTTTCAACAACTTTTGTTTTAAAAATGATATCTCCTATTTTTCTCTTATTTGCAAGAATTAAAATAGCGTCAATTGGCCATAAAAATACAAAAATGTTTCTAAGAATAAGCGTCGATACACTTGGTACAGTATTATCACTTTTTAAAATTTCTAAATTTAGTGCCCTTTTTCCAATACTAGCATTTCTAAATACAAGATCTTTTAATAAAAATAAGAATAGTCCAAACAACAGATACATATAAAAATTTTCAAAAATTTTTCTTATATCAAATTTTGTTAGAAATATTATTATTATCTGGCTAATACTACCTATAATCATAATATCTAAATAAGCAGAAACACATCTTTTAATTCTCATTTTTCATATCTCCTCACTTCCAAGAAGGAACTATCAAATCCATGTTTAAAATTAATTTCTTTTTCATCATATGATATCGCAAATTTTACTTAACAATTGCCTTCACTTTTTCATCCCCAATACTTCTATTATTCACTAAAATCATAAATGGATAAATTGGAAATAACCAAAAGGAATAAAAAGTACGCATAATTAACTTTTTCTTATCAATCAAATTATTCCCATCCTCATCGTAAATTTTCAGTTTCATTACTTTTTTACCAATACTTTCATAACCAAACAAAATGTCTTTACATAAAAATAAACAAAAGAAAACTAACATCACAAACATTGTAGTAATAACATGAAGAACCATATTATTTTTCGTAAAAACTTCAGCAATGATCAAAATCAAATAACTAACATAAAAAAATATGAAATAATCTAAAAAAGTCGCCATTAATCTCTTCATTTTTAACTTCATTTTATCCTCCAACATTAAAGCCTATTTTTATTTTTCCACCTATTCCAACAAATAACTCAAAACTAATCCCGACAAACAATTCATCACTACTACGTTCCGCACCCAAATTTAAATTACCACTAATCGATTTTGACGAACCAACACCTATTTCATGAACACTATTTTCATCATTCCAAATCTCCCACGGCATAATCATTGGATTGGCAAGTCCATTATCATAATTTCTTAATTCATAATATAAAGACAAATTTGCTGCTGCCAGATCATTTTCTATACCAATACTATTTGACGTATATTGATAAGATTGATTATCACTATAACCAGAACCAAAAGTTTTTGAAACGCCACCGCCTACTTTAACTGGCCCAACGCTGATACCACCGGATAAACCAAATCCTACCTCTCCTTCACATACGAATGATTTTTGTATACCTTTAAATACATTACTGACTTTTCTCTTTAAACTATCAAAAGTACTGTTAATCCTATTTAAAAATTTCTCAGAAGCCCTTTTAATAGACTTATATACTTTTTGAATAGAATTCCAAGCTTTTTTAAAAAATTTACCGGCGATGTCCGTGTTATTAACAGGGTTATTACAAACATACGAATAAAGATTATATTCTAAATCCATACCGGACAATATTAAAAAAATATCAGCATTTAAAAATCTACCCCAAACAGGATGATAATATCTACTATTCAAATAGTATAATCCTGTTTCAGTATCATAATAGTAAGAACGGTAACGGAATGGATTAATGATACCAATATTATTACTATCCGTAATCTCATTACCTTGATTATCTTTTATACTTAAAACTTTTCCCCAAGAATCATACTGATAAGTAACTACTTGTTGCTGATTTGAATCCAGTATTCCTACAATATCT
This sequence comes from uncultured Bacilli bacterium, assembly GCA_944332535.1. GTDB lineage: Bacteria > Bacillota_I > Bacilli_A > RF39 > UBA660 > MGBC162581. The sequence goes on along the minus strand of CALVKE010000004.1, from coordinate 7,531 downwards.
CCTTGCAAGTTTTTCACATAGTAATATATGTCCTCATTATACTTTAATCCGATAATTCCTGTCAAGTCATACAAATAATAAATAACTTCGTTGTTCTTCTCTTCGTAAATAATATGACGATCTTCTAAGAAGTAATCTGTCGTAACACCGTTTACTATTTTTTTAGTACGAATTCCATCTTGATTATATTGATAACTAATATTTAAATTTTTCCCACTATCCGTATAACTATTTAAACTACGTCCGTTAATCCAACTCATTGCTATGTTACTTCCAATAGTCAAAGGATTTCCCAAACCATCATACGTTATTATCTGATTATTATATTTTGTTAGTTGGTCTTTCCATTGACTATTTGTATATTCGTAAGTATCCGTTTTAATGATAGTATCATTATTCATATCAGTAACTATCTTAGTTAATAAGTTTCCATAAAGATCATAAGTATATTCTATTTTTTCATTTGTTTTATAGTTTTCTTCTTCTATCAATTGATTATAGATATCATAAGTATATTTATTTTGTAATACATCATCATAATACACATGTGTAATATTATTCAACTTATCATATTGATAGCTATACTTATGATCACCATTTTGCACACTACTTACTAAATTGGAAGTTCTTTTTCCATGGGAAACATAGTCATAAATAGAAAAGTTTTGACCATTAATTTTTTTAGATATTAACTTTCCCAAACTATCGTACTGATAATTTAATTGTTGTTGATCCAAATTCATTTGAGTAAGCATATCATCTTTATTAAAAGTATTCTCAATCGTATCATTCAAATCATATAATTTGTACCTTTTTTTTGTAACATTGTCATTAGAATCATATTGATAGTAAATTTGAAAATATCCATTTTCATACTCAACCGGACGATTTGCAATATCATAACGACAACGAATGCTAGGATGATAAAGTGTAGCTGGCTTATTTGGCACCAAATCATAAGTAGAATTAGGCGAACTAGTTAAAATTTTAGCAATATTTCCGCTATTATCGTAGCGATAATGATAATTTTTATCCATTTTATGAATAGTATCAACTCGATCAAATTCATCATAATCATAAGTGATTTGATCCCCATTTCCATAAACAATAGACGAAAGATTTCCATTATAATCCTCATAAGTATTTTCTACCAAAGTGATGCTGTCACCTATTTTGACTGTTTTTGGATTCAAAAAGGAATCATACGCAAACTGGTATTCTCTCTCCCCTTGTTGAATTTTACTCAACAAATTCTGATCATTATAAGTGTAGTTAACTGTTTTATCGCCTTGTGTAACAGAAGAAACTTGGTTTTGATTATTATACGTATAATTTACTGTTTGGTCCTTAGCATTGGTCATAGAAGTAACCAAACCTGTAACAGGATCTGTTGTATAAAAAGTTTTATGAAAATTAGTGTCCGTCACACTTGTTACAAATCTCCCGTCATCCGTATAAGTTGCTGTCGTTTCTATAAAAAGATCTGGTACCGTCTCAAAATAAAATTCAAAACTAGAGTCTTGAGGAGACAGTTCTGTAAATTCCAAACCATTTTCTCCCGCTTTCAAATACTTACCTTCCACACTTTCTTCATCTTCTAAACTTTTAATATAATAACTTCCGTTCGTTCTTTTTTCTAGCAAGAACAAATTGTTTTGATTTCCTAATGTTAGAAATAAAAAAGAATTAGATCGATATAAAGAATAATTTGGCGCAAGAGTATATTTTATTCGATAGGAATCTGTTAATTTTTCTAAATCCCAGAGTGTATTACTACAAGGATCATCTTTCAATAACACGCTTCTTTCTTCCACTGTTAAATATTCTTCGCTTCCCTTACTCCTAATTTTATATGTTCCAGAAGTTAATTCTTCACATCCTTTTTTAGAAATTCTCGTTATTACCGGATTTTGAAAATCATCGTATTCTATTTCATTTACAATCCCCATCGAAGAAATAGCGCTAATTACCTGATCCGTTTTCACATTATCATATTCATATTCAAAGTGTTTCCCTTTTGGTGTCGTAGCACGAATTAATTGATTATTATCATCGTATCCAAAAATATTTGCTTCCTCTTTAAAAGAATCTCTAATACTAATTACATTCCCGTCCTCGTCATATTCATAATAATTATTAGAAAGATCTCTATAAAAAGTTAAATTTGTGATACAAAAAGAATTTGCTTCTCGCCCTTGATTAAAAATAAGACGAATTGCTTCATAATCCTCTTCCGCGGCATGTCGAAACGTAAAATACTGCCATATATTTTCATCTACATGAAAGTCAGTACTCGGTAATATACAATAATCGGCCTCTCCTCCGACCGGCTTAAAATAGATCGCAACATTATTAGCAACAACATTACCATTTGCAGGGATTCCTTCGTTCTTATACCAAAATGATATATTATATAAATCTCCTTTTTTTCCTTTAATTGGAAATTCCTTATGAAAACTACTTCCATAAGATGGATCCATGGAAACTTTCAATGCTGTATTACGATTATTGTTCCATGAAATAACTTGAAAAACATCGTTTACACTACGATCATCAACATCATCAAAGGACCAACTTTGCAAAGACCAATCAGATAGTCCTGATGAGAAATCCGAGTTTTCAATAATATTATAAGGATTAGCAACTTCTCCTTCTTCTAATTGGATATCGTCAATATACAAAGTACCGGAATGTATTTCTACATAAATTCTAAGAGGTGTAGTTGCTTCCTCATCATAATAAACGGTAAGATCTTGTCTTACAAAGTCGTCGCTAGAAGATATATGTTTTTCGGCAAGACGTCCAGATTCTTCTACCGTTGCTGCCGGATAGCCAAAAGAAACACGTGCTCCAGTATCTGTTTTAAAATATGCGCTTAAAGTATAATGACGTCCCTTTGGAAGATTAGCATAATCTTGGAATATATAATGACTATTGTCCTCTGAATTAGCAGTTATTTTCAAACTTCTTTTTCCAGAATGGGAACAATCCGTAGAAAAACTTTTATTAACTCCACGATAAGAAGTAAAATAATCAATATCTTCCTCAAAACTAGAATTTTTTAAATAATTTTTTATATACCTTGTCGGAACAGAATCGGATAACAACTTATTTTGGTTAGAATCTTCTTCCCCATAGTTTCGAGTAATTGCATAAGCATTCGAAAGATCATCATTTGCGTCTAAACTTTGAATCAATAAAAGATTACCTTGTGAATTAAATATTAAAGTTTGCTTTTTCCCTTTATGATCCGTAATTGTTGTAGTATCAAAACCGTAAGAAAGAGAAAAAGAGTTTCCCAATTTATTTTCTCGTCCATATTGTGTTACCTTTTTCATTCGATATGGAGATTGTGCATAATATTCATAACAAATTTTTAAACCAGTAACATCTGTAATACTTTCTATAATACCACTAGAAAGATAAGAAAAATGAGTGATTCCATCTACACTTTCCATGGAAGTCAGTAATCCGTTTGTATAGTTTAAAGAAACAGTAGCATTTGGACTTACGATTTCAATTTTGCTATTTAAGTATTGAAGAACAATTTCTGCACCGTTCGCGTCGATTACTTTGATAATATCATAATCTGCATTTCTTTCAATTTCTATCACGTTATCGCGAACATCTATCACTTTTGTTAATCGATAACAGTCTCCTAACTTTGCAAAAGTCATTTTTTGTCCCACTTTATCCGTCATAGTACAAACAGTATCTGTTTTTTCAATCATTAAATTCAGTCCATCTTCATCCTGATAAAGGGTAGAATCTTCCCCATCTACTTTATAAAAGTAATGCAAAGTACCATCCTCATCACGATATTGTAAATAAACTTCTCCAGAAATACTTACTTCTTTTATTGTTTGATCCAAACTCAATTGATACCCTTTTCCAAAAGAAGTAACCTGATCTAGTACGACTTCATTAGTGTTATAAACTAATTTTAAAGAGACAGGCATTTTTCCACCAATTGTATGTCCTAAATCAAAAATACCAGTCAAATTTCCTGTAAAAGTGTTGACATAAGTAGCACCATCCGAAAAACTTTGAGTAAAATAATCTAGATATGTTTCCAATCCGTTCATATTTCGATATACCAGTTGAAAAACTGGCATTGGATTATATTCATTTTCAACAGAAGAATCATTATAATTTTTAGAACAAAAAGCCGGATATTGTTCACCATCGTATTCTTCTTTCGCAGCTTTTAATAAAATTCCATAATTGGGTGTATCGCGATACCACTTTTTTACTAGACTAGTAATATTTCCGTCATAAAGACCATGTTCTGGTGTAAGCGTTGCTCCATTAATATAACTTCTACCACCATAATAAATACTTTCTACTCTATCCTGATCATATTTATCGTTCATTTGCTCCCATGTTGCAGTAGCCTCATTCCAGTCTTGAGTAATACGATGCATTGTTACCAATCGATTCTTATCTGGCATCGTATAAGTTGGATATCCTGTTAAAGTTAAATAGGCACCAACAATTTCACTAGCTGTTCCAATTTCTGGTAAATCAAATTTAATTAAAGTTCGATTCACAATATTTTCTCCATTCACCCGTTCTACTCCAGCAATTAAAATTGGCAAACTATTCCGATCAATTTCTGTATCACCAGGAAAAATATAAGTATCTTGCAAACTATTTGATTGTTGATTACTCGTAATAGTTGGATCGATATAAACCGGATATATTGTCTCCTCCCGATTTAACCATTCTTTATCCAAAAGAACAACTAATTCATATCCATCTTCTCTTTTTGTCAGTTCGTACATAATATTTTGATTTCTATTTTGATTAGAGTCCATCATATACGGAACATCTAATAAAAACACTTCCTCTTTTTCATTAGAAGCAATAATCTTACCATTCTCCAAACATAAATTCAGATTAGTGTGAAGAGAAAAACAAAATCGAGAACATCTATAATCTTTGTTTTTAATAATAATTGTTTCTTTCACTTTTGTTGGAAATACTTGATATTCCAAATCAATTCCTTCTAAAATATTAGAATAAATAACAGCGCTTGCAAATTTAGTCTTTTGTGCTAGCTTTTTTAATTTAACATTATTAGCCTCAAGCAACTGAAACTCTATATAATCTTGCTTTCTTTTTAATTGAATAAAATTTCCATTACTATAATTCTTAAAATAGATCTGATAATCATTCTTTCGTGTCTGATAATACTCTCCACGTTTTATTAATGTATTATCAATTTCTTCATAAACTCCATCTTTTGAATAGTGAATATCTTCTGAATAAACACGTGCAATAATCGTTCCATCTTCTTGTAAAAAATGTTTTTCTTTTCGTTTTCTTTTTTCTTTTAATTCAATTTCTTTCAAATTTTCAACCCCTTCTGAGTTTAAAAAGTTCAGAAAAAACAAATGTTTATCATCTTAAGCAGTACGAGTCCAAATGTAACACGTAAAATATGGTTGTAAATTTCCGCTTTGACCATCACCATTATCATAAGATTGTATAAAGTTATTTCCCCAACCAATTTGACTAATTGCTGCAACATAACCAGGCTCACCAGTACCATTCGAAAGATACATATCATGATGATGAGATTGCATATATTTACTTCCTCCCACTTTTTGTGTCGTATTAAAGTCCGCATCACTCTCATCTACCCCTACTAGAGTACGCCCTTTAGCAATTCTCTCCCAGGTTCCTCCAAACAAAGTGGAAGGATCGGAATCCGTCACGCAAAGGTAAATAGACCCAATTGGATAAACTTGATTTAAAAAATCTGTACTACTGGAAGAAGCCGTCGTAGTAAGTGTTTTCACCGTCAAATTGCCATCACTATCTAAATTAAAATGATTGTTTTTAGAAGTCATACAAGAAATATTTAATTGATCCACTTCTAAATTAACCTGATCATCTAATTTAGTAAAAGCATCTTCTATATATTCTACTGAATCACTCATCATAACACCTCCCTTACTTTTCTATTCTGTTTTCCAAACTTTTTTAAACTCACTATAAACTATTCACAAAAATGGTTGATGACTGTATTATTGAAATGGATAAAATGTAACGTTCGGACAAAAAATAAAGAGAAATCGCCCAAACTTCTTTCAACAAAAATAGTTATTTCATATTACAAAAAAAACGAGATATTATATCCCGCCTTCATTTTTTAAGAATCTTTTTGAATAGTTAAGTTTTCAATCAAAATATCAGAATAACTGTAAGATTTTACACGATCTTCACGAATGGATTTTACTAAAAAAACTCCTTTAAAAGTATCGGTAATAATACCGTCAAATTCATCAATCTGACCACGTGTTCCACGAAAACGAAAATGTCTCGTTTCTCCCTTCATCTGGTTGATATTTTCTCTAATTTTTTCAATATTCATCATCTTGGATACCCCACATACATGCTACCCTTTGTCATAATACCCCCTATTCCTTCCTTTCCATATTTTGTTTTTTCAATAATTTGTATAAGATCGATTACTTTATTTCGATCGGTTAAAGCAAGACTACTAGCAACAATAGCTGGATCCAACGCGTGAATATTCACTCGCTTTGGGCTAGAAGCAAACGTTGCACCTACCTTAATTAACTCTTCATAATCACTTTGACAAGCACCAGCAACAATTGCTAACTTTTCTGAACTTCTTTCATAATTTCTAGCGGTAATGACTGCTTTTACAAATTCTTTTGAATTTTTATAATTAGCAATGTCTTCCTTACTTCCTTTCCTCTTATAATAAGCATCGTGTCCTGTTATCACTAAAATATCAGGATTCAACTCTTCCAAATAATGAGGCAATTCATCGCTAATATCTTCTTCGTTCATACATACTCCATAAGCCATAATATGAAACTTCTTATAAAAATCTAAACAACGATTCAAATACTCCTCGTCCCCGTCAATATGCAAAATCTTCCCTGGAAGATAAAAATACTCACTCCGATCCAGGGACAATTCTCGATTCATTCTTTCATATAAAACTTCATCATCTACGACTTGTTCTTTCACTTCTTCTTTTAAATCGTCCATTTGAGCATCCGCATAAAGACGAATATTAACTCCTTTTAAATAAACAGTTTCTCCTTCTATCCGAATAATTTTAAAAATCGTATCATTATGATAAGAATTACGACTAACATAATCTCCAACATGAAAAAACATAAGATTCCCCCCTAAAATCTTATGCTTCTTTTTCTAGTTCATTACTAATAGATACAAATTCTTCAATTGTTAATGCTTCCGCACGAACAGATAAATCGTGACCGTAACTTTTTAGTACTTTTTCTATTTTCTCTAGTGAGTACCCAGTCAAATTATTTCGTAACGTTTTGCGTTTAAAACGAAAACTATCTCGTACTAATTTTTCGAAATGAGACCAGTTGTCAATAGAATAAGGCACTTGTTTTTTGGTAAAAGACACTACTGCGCTATCTACATGAGGTTTTGGAACAAAACAATTACGACTGACAAGGAACTCTTTTTTTACATCAAAACGAGAGTTTAAAAATATCGTCAAAGAATTATAATCTTT
>CALVKE010000003.1 GCA_944332535.1 uncultured Bacilli bacterium | reverse complement strand
TATATGCACTTCGAGATGTTACGGGAACAGTGGAATCGATTCCTCTCATTGCATCTAGTATTATGAGTAAAAAGATTGCCAGTGGAGCAAAAAACATTGTTTTGGATATAAAGGTTGGAAAAGGTGCTCTTTTAAAAACCAAAGAAGAAGCTTTGCAAATTAGTAAGTTGATGAAGCGAATTGGAGCTCGTTATAATCGTAATGTAGAGACGATGATTACTTATATGGATATTCCACTAGGAACTTCTATCGGAAATACGTTAGAGATTATCGAGGTAATGAAGATATTAAAAGGAGAAGAAAACAATTATTTAGTTGCATTATCCAAGTCATTAGCAGCAAAAATGGTTTCTATGGGTTTAGAAATAGATATTCAAGAAGCGAGTCAAAAGGTGGAGGAAGTTCTTAAAAATGGACAAGCTTATCAGAAATTTTTAGATATGGTAAAAGCGCAAGGCGGGGATTTGTCAAAACTTGCAATTAGTAAGAATGTACAACGTGTTTATTCTACAAAGAGTGGTCATATTGTAGATATGGACGCTTATTTATTTGGGAAACTATCGTTAGAACTTGGCGGTGGACGAAAAACCAAAGAAGATAAAATCGATCCTTCGGTTGGTATTGTTTTCAATAAGAAGATTGGAGACGATGTAAAAGTAGGAGATGTTCTTTGTACCATTTGTTTAAAAGAAGGGGCAGGCTTTATCGAAGAAGATCTTACGTCTTATTATTCGTTTGATACGGATGGCTTAGAAGAAATTGAAAGTATTACGGATGGAGAAGAAGTGTTATAGCTTCTTTTCATTTTCCTTGGCGGGCTAAATCTCTTGCAATGTACTCATCGAATGTCATATTATTTTCTTTGAGGAAGGTTGCTACTTTTTCTCCGACATAACGGTAGTGCCAAGATTCATATTGATACCCTGTAATATCTTCTTTTCCCTTTGGATATCTTAAAATAAAACCAAATCGGTGAGCATTTTCTTGCATCCAGGTAAATTCTTCGGTTTCTTCAAAATCCTCAAAGCTTTTGATCGCATTATCTACATCAATTACTAATCCAGTTTGGTGTTCTGAAAAACCACTTCTAGCAGAGTACGTATCTGCTTTTTCTTTGCCATCTTTTAATACATAATTATCATATAATGTTTTTTGGTAAGAATACGAGCGATAGCTAGATACGACACGAATTGTTTTTCCCTCTTTTTCTGCTTGCTCACAGAGACGTTCAAAATCTTCTTTTGCATCCTTTTGAAGAAGACGATTACCGGAGCTACATTTTTCGAGTTTTTCCAAAGAAGTTGGTTCATAGTTTTCTTCCAAATAATGATATTTGTTTACAAAAACAAGATTGGTATTTAAATAAAGAGCCGGTTCTGCGTCTTCGTAATACGGCTTATCCAGATTCAAATTTACCCGAGTAATAATATCAATATCTTCCATTTCTGGATGTGTTTGTTTATATTGTTGATATCTCTCTTCTTTTTCTTTCTGATAGAATCGATAAAGAAGTTGATTTTTTTCCATATCATTTTGATGTTTTTCCTCTTTTTTGGGAAACCCTTGTAATAAGATTAGAAAGACGATAAATAATAAGAGGATAATACTATATTTTTTCAAAAAGATCACCTATTTCATTGTATCGCCTCTTCTCGTGAGTTATTCCTATTCTTTTCATGGAATTTGGTCTATCTGTCTATCCTAGGAATATAGTGTAGTAGAGGTGAAATATGAAGAAGTTTGTTGGAATATTATTGTTATGCTCTTTTTGTCTTTTTCCTTTTTCTGCTAGAGCGGAAGAGAATTTAATTGGAGGAGCAAAGAGTGGATTATTAATGGAGATTTCAACGGGAGAAATTTTGTTTGATAAAAATATGGATGAACGAGTTTCTGTTGCTTCCATGACTAAGATGATGAGTCAAATTTTGATTTTAGAAGCGATTGAAGATGGAACCATTCACTGGGAAGATGAAGTTCAAGTTAGTAGCAATGCGGCTGGTTTTGGAGGAAGTCAGATCTGGTTGCAACCGAATGAAATTATGAGTGTTCGCGATTTAATGAAGGGTGTTAGTATGGCTAGTGCTAATGATGCAACGGTTGCATTAGCGGAGGAAATTGCTGGTAGCGAAGAGGAATTTGTTAAGATGATGAACGCCAAAGCCCAAGAGTTAGGTCTTAAAAATACAAACTTTGTGAATTCGACCGGATTAGATGTTGAGAATCACTATTCTAGCGCGTATGATCTAGCTTTGATTGCTCGTCATTTATTATTAGAACATCCGACTATTTTGGAATTTTCTTCTGTTTATGAAGATTATTTAAGAACGGATACTCCTAATAAATTTTGGTTAGTCAATACAAATAAGTTAGTTCGCTTTTATGAAGGGGCAGACGGATTAAAGACGGGACATACGGATGCTGCTAAATATTGTATGGCAGTAACTGCTAAACGCGGAGATATGCGTCTACTTGCCGTCGTACTTGGAGAAGAGACAGCAGCTATTCGAAACGAAGAAACGAGTGCTTTACTAGATTACGGATTTAACCAATATAAAATTAATTTGTTGAAAAGCAAAGAGGAGGTATTAGAAGAAGTACCTCTTGATAAAGCAATGCCTGGAAAAATATCCATTGTTCCAAAGAATGATATTTCGGTTTTATTAAAAAAGAATGAAACTGGGCAAGAATACCAATATGAACTTCAGTTGAACGAATTCAAGCTTCCGATTCAAAAAGGAGATACGGTTGGGAAACTGTTAGTCAAGCAAAACGGAGAAGTAATTCGCGAAGAAGAAGTGACAACCAAGGAAGATGTTCATAAAATTTCTTTTCTTTCCCTTTGGGGCGGATTTTGGAAAAGTTTAGTTAGTGGAGTTTAAAAAAGAGCTATCTTAAAATGATAGCTTTTTTGTTGGATGAATCTTGATATGACAAAATTTTCTTTTCGAAAAAGCTATACTAAATTTGGTGATAATAATGAAAGTAAAAGTATTCGATGAGGATCATGAAAAGGACCTAGAACTTGCAATAAATGAATTTTTATGTGATAATGATATAGATGTACTTGATATTAAGTATGAAGTTGCTGTTTGTGTTTCTGGAGAAGAACAGATCTATTGCTTTTCAGCAATGATTATTTATTATAGCAAATCAGGTTAATGATTGTAGTAGTATGGTTACGAATCATTCTTTTGGTATGAAAAGAATATTTTTTGTTAACCTAATAAGTATGGTGAAGTGTATGAAGAAAAAGAAATTGAAGAAAAATACCTTTATGCAAGGTGCTTTTATTGCAACATTTGGAATTGTCATCAGTAAAATTATTGGAATGATTTATGTAATTCCTTTTTATTCTATTATTGGGGATAAGGGTGGAGCACTTTATGGATATGCCTATAGTGTTTATTCGATCTTTTTAGGAATTTCTTCTGCTGGAATTCCTCTTGCCATTAGTAAGATTATTAGTGAATATAATGCTTTGGGATATTATGATGCCAAAGAAAGAGCTTTTCGACTCGGAAAAAAAGTATTGAATGTCGTCGGAATTATCTGTTTTGTTTTGTTGATTATCTTTGCTCCGGCGTTTGCAACTCTTATTATTAAAGATGTTACTGGTGGAAATACGATCGAAGAAGTTACGTTTGTTATTCGAATGATTTCTACTGCTATTTTGGTCGTACCAGTATTAAGCATTTATCGTGGATATTTACAAGGACATAAATTTATTGCTCCGACTTCTGTTTCACAAGTGTTAGAACAAATTGTTCGAGTTGCTATCATTTTAGCAGGAAGTTTCCTTAGTATGAAAGTATTTCACTTATCTTTGGATACCACTGTTGGAATTGCCGTCTTTTCTGCAACCGTTGGTGCTTTTGTATCTTATGTTTATTTGCTTTATAAAACGAAGACCAATCGTAGTGAGCTTCAAAAACGTACTTTAAAGGTAGAAGAACCACCAATTTCTAATAAAGAAATTTTAAAGAAAATATTTTATTATGCTTTTCCTTTTATTATGATTGATGTTTTTAAATCTCTTTATAATTCGATTGATGTTGTGATGTTAGTATCTGTTTTAGTAAAGGGACTCGGATACACTGCAACGGATGCCGAAACAATTATGAGCGTGATTTCTACTTGGGGATTAAAAATTAATATGATCGTAATCGCCATAGCAACCGGTATTACGGTTAGTTTAATTCCAAATATTAGTAGTAGCTTTGTAAAGAAAGATATGAAAACAGTGAACGAGAAAATTAATCAGTCACTTCAGATGCTTCTTTATTTAGTAGTACCAATGACTGTTGGACTTAGTATCTTAGCAAAACCTGTGTGGACAATCTTTTATGGACCTAGTCAATATGGACCTAGTGTTTATAGTTTTTATGTATTTGTGGCTCTTGCTACGACTTTATTTACGATCACGATCACTACGGTTCAATTAATGAAGGAATATCGTCAAGTTTTCCGTTGTTTGATTTGTGGATTTTTAACTAATGTGGTACTAAATATTCCATTATTATATGCTTTCGATAGTATTGGACTTCCTGCTTATTTTGGATCTACTTTATCTACTATTTTAGGGTATCTCGTATGTAGTTTTATGTGTTTGCATTTTCTTCATAAGAAATATCATATCGATTATGAAGAGACGATTCGACGCGTATTTGATATTTTGATTGCCGCTGTTGTGATGGCCATTGTTTTACTTGTTCTTCGTATTTTCTTACCATTTGATACAACTAGTCGTCTTGTTAGTATTGGCCTTGTTGCACTATTTGTCTTAGTTGGTGGTGGTATCTATTTTGCAATTACGATGAAGAATGGTTTGATGCAAAAAATTTATGGTGGAAATATATTTACGATCATCAAAAAGAAAGTGGGGATTCATTAAATGGAATTTGTTGTTTTGAAAGAAGAAGAGTATCAAACTTTTTATAATTCCAATGAGCAATCTTCTTTTATGCAGTCCGTTGGACTTGCGCATTTAAAGGCATCATACGGGGAAGGGATTCATTATGTTGGAGTTCGGGACAAAGGGAAGGTTATCGCTGCTAGTTTGTTGCTAGAAACGAAAACAATCTTTGGAAAATCAATGTTTTATGCCCCTCGTGGACTTATTGTGGATTATCATAATTTTGAAGTGCTATCGTTTTTTACAGATCAGGTGAAAAAGTATATTCGCTCTCATCATGGTTTTGTCTTAACGATTGACCCTAACGTTGTTTACCGAGTTCGAAGTAGCGACGGGGAGATTTTAGGAGATGGCGATGATGAAGTGATCGAGTCGTTAAAAAAGCTTGGGTATCGTCATCATGGATTTAATATTTATTTAGATAGTCGTCAAGCAAGATGGGCTTATCGCTTAACGTTGGATGAGGATTACGAAACAAAATATGCTAAATTTTCCAAAAGCACTCGGAAAAATATTGAAGCAACTCACAAAAAAGGATTGCAAGTACGAGAAGGAACCATTGACGATTTGGAAGTAATGTCGGAGATTTTTGAAGATACTGCAAAACGAAAAGATTTCTTCTATCGTAGTTTAGATTACTATCGTAGAATGTATGAAAATATGCATGATTTAATGACGATTTATATTGCTTATTTAAATCCAGAAGTATATTTGTCTCATACACAAGCGTTGTACGAAGAAGAAAAGAAGAAAAATGCGGAACTGGTTCAAAAAATGAAAAGCGATATGGTTGGCAATCGTTTAAAAAATCAGAAAGAAACCTCTGATCGCTTGCTAGAAAAATATGAACGAGAGTTAGAAAAAGCTAAGAAATTTCAAGAGCAATATCCAAACGGAAAAGATATTGGATGTCTTTTATCTCTTCGTTCTGGGGTTGAGTATTTAACGTTATCGAGCGGTGTACTCGAGGAATATCGTAGTTTTACTCCCAAATATTTGATGTATGAACATCATATTAAAGAAGCTTATAAGGAAGGATTTCAATATTGTAATTTTTATGGAATTACAGGAGACTTCCGTCCGGAGAATCGTTATTATGGTATTTATGAGTTTAAAAAAGGTTTTGGTGGAAATGTCATTGAATATATTGGAGAGTTTGATTTAGCTGTTACGAAGTTTTATTCTTTTTATCAATTTTTAAGAAAAGTAAAAAGACTAGTTTCCAAAAGAAATTAGTCTTTTTCATTCACTTCTTGCTTCTTCTTTCACTAGTTTTGCATGTAATACGACTCTTAGAGTGTCATTATAGCAACTAGATAGTGTTAATATGTGGTCCGTTGTGTTTACTTCTACTTGAAAGTCGTAATCACTTCGTTTGGTTAGGGTATCGATAAATGTTTGAAATTCTTGTTCGGTTTCGAAATTAGGAGTGATATAGTAGATTTCCGGTTTAATCGTATAGACACTAAATACTTGCCATACGCTATTAGAAGTTCTAGTAGATATTTGAATCCAGTGATTTTCTTCTTGTTCGTACCAATCTTTTTCTACTACTTTTTTCAAACTTCCAAACATTGTATTATCGAGTCTTCCATGGGCATATAAAATAGTATTTTGATCCCAACTTTTCAAATTGTTTCGAAAATCAGCAAATACCCATCCGGCAGAGTTTGGCGTTTTATTAAAAGAATGTTTTAAATAAAATTGATTATCTGCTGTTTGGACGAATGGATAATTGATGTTGGTGTTTTTTACTTTAATCCATCCTTGTACTTCATCATTTTGAGCGATGAGATCTTGAAAATCTACTTCTAAGTAGGGGATGGCTTGGTTGGATGCGCTAGGTAGATTTATTTGGTCTGTTAAATCTCCTTGTAATTCTTTCATTACGGTTTTTTGGATGATACTTTCGATTTGTTTATTTGTTTTGAGACTATCTTGTTGCCAGAAAATAACTTTATATCCGATGATGATCATGACAGCGACGGATGCTCCTAATAGAAGAAACCAAGGTCCCTTTTTGGCTTTTCTTTTCTTTTGTAAAACTTTATTTGGTGTTTTTTTCTCCTCTTCCATCTTCTTTGGTGGTACCGCTTCTTTTTTTCTTTGAATTTGCGGAGAGGATTCTAGAATAGGGGAGAAGGATTTTGTTTCGGGAATAGAAGGAATGGGATTTTGTTGATAAAAAGGTGCTTGTGGTTCTTTTTTCTCTGGGATAGTAATCTCTTTCTTTTGTACATTAGAAGGAATTTCTTCTTCTTCCAGTATTTCAATTACTTCCTGTTCCAATCTCTTTTTTGGTTGTTCTTCTAATACAGGAAAGTCAAGAATTTCTGTTGGATTTTCTTCTTCCCACTTGTTTTTTTCTTCTTTTTCGTCTGTTTCTAAAATTTCGATAGAATCTTCTAAAGAATAGATAGAGGGGCTTTCTTTTTTTCTTATCTCATTTGCTTTTTCTAACTTTTGGAGAAAATCATCGTCCAAATACTCTGTTACTTCTTCTTTTTTCATATTCGCTTTTGAGTAAAGCTCCTCTTCATTATCCCACCTACTTCTATTCTTCTTAATTTTAGTATAACAAAATACTATGGGAAAAACAAGATCCAATATTAAAAGAACTTGACATTTATTTTGACAAATTATTACAAAATTTTGAAATTCATTCTTGCTTTTCTTGACAGATAAAAATTCAAGCTATACAATGAGGGTGTATAAGATAGAAAGGGAGGAATAGAAAAATGAAGAAACTACTAAGTGCATTACTTTGTATAGGATTGTTACTTGTTCCAGGATTAGCGCATGCAGCAGGAGATTACATTTCTTCTTCCGATATTTCCAGCGAAGATTATAAAAAGTTAAAGAGTATGGATGAAGATGTTGTTGTGGATATTACGGTTGGAAAGGTACACATGATAAAATATGTTAGTGGAGATTTTGTAGTACTTAGCTTTTTAGAAACAGACGGATTTACCAACAACACTTATAAATCTATTTTAACAGCTCTTGATATTTTAGTAAGAGACGAATACTATAGTTATTTCCAAGGAAAATATCCATCTATCTCTTCTGATGAGAACATTAGTTTCCCAGGATTCCGTATTAAAAGAAATCCAGAAAAATTATCTGCAGAAAGAGAAGCATTCGGAGAAGATGCTCAAATTCTTCGTGTTGAAATTTGTACCAACGACTTTGATGATTTATTAGATCCAGAAGATCCAACGAATCCTAATCCAACTCCAACGCCAACACCAACACCAACATCTACTCCAGATCCCGAAGTTCCAACTTCTGGTGGTTCTGGTGAGATTGAAAATCCATCTACTGGTGATTTGAATGTAGTTGTTCTAGGAGCAGTTACTCTTGTTGCTATTTTGGGAATTGGACTTTCTATTAAAAAGATTCATGAGTAAAAACGAACGATAAGACTAGAGATCAAAAAAAGAAATCTAGTCTTTTTCTATGATTTCTTTTACTTCGTATCCTAAATCTTCTATTTTATTTTTGATTTTTTCTAATTCCCTTTCTTTGCTTAGCTTGAAAGAGACTGATTTTTCAGGAAGACTGCTTTGTATTTTTTTTATTCCTTTTTCTTCTTGTAGTGCTTTTTCAATTCTCTCTTGGCACTTGCTGCAATGCATTCCTTCTACTTTTAATTCAAATTTCTTTCTTTTTTCAAACATTTTTCTTATCTCCTTTCAATCGTAGAGTATTTAAAATAACCGTGAGACTACTGAAAATCATTGCAATGCTTGCAATCATTGGATTTATTGTGATACCAAATGGATGAACGATTCCCATTGCGACTGGAATCATGATGACGTTATAGAAAAACGCCCAAAATAAGTTTTGGTGAATAATCTTCATTGTGTTATGTCCTAGATCGAATAATTCGATTATTTTGGATAAATCGGCATTCATTAATAACACATCGGCAGAATCTATTGCGATATCGGTTGCTCCTTTTAAACTAACTCCAATATCTGCAAGGGCAAGGGAAGGGCTATCATTGATTCCATCTCCACACATAAGAATGTGCTTTCCCTCCTTTTTTAAACTTTTTACTTTATCTGCCTTTTCTTCTGGTAAGACGTTAGCGATTACTTCTTCGATTCCACATTCTTGAGCAATCGTTTTTGCCGTTTGTTCTTGATCTCCTGTTAACATAATGGTTTGTATCTTTCGTTTCTTTAGTTCTTTTATTACTTGTTTTGCTTCTTTTCGGATAATGTCTTGTACGCCGATGAGAGCAAGTATTTCTTTTTCTTCTACTACGTAGATGATACTATTTCCTTTTTGAGCAAGTTCTTTTTCTTTTCCTTGATAATGGTTGGAAATCCCGTTTTCTGATAATAGTTTTTGATTTCCTAGTAGATATTGCTTTTTTTCGATGGTACCGGTAATTCCTTTTCCATCGATTACTTTAAATTGTTCGACGGGTAAGACTTCCCACTTTTCTTCTTCTAAAAGCGTTTGAAAAGCGTTTTTGATGGGGTGATTGGATTGTAGCTCTATACTGGTGACAATTTGTAATAGTTCTTCGTCTTTTTTTGTACTAAAATTTTTCACCTCGGCAATTTTTAAAGTTCCATAAGTTAAGGTTCCTGTTTTATCAAAAAGAACAGTATCTATTTTTGGTAATAATTCAAATATTTCGCTTTTTTTAATTAGAATGCCATTTTTCGCGCCTTTTCCTTCGCTTACTACGATGGCAAGAGGAGTGGCAAGACCTAAAGAGCAAGGACATGCGATAACCAAGACCGTGATAAATGCATTGAGAGCGGATGAAAAAGGATTTCCACCTATGATGGATAAAAGAAGAGAAAGGAGTGCAAGGAGAAATACAACGGGAACAAAGTAACCACTTACGGTATCGGCAATTCTTGCAATAGGAGCTTTGGTTGCGGTTGCTTCCATGACTAATTGTACGATTTGAGAAATAGTGGAATTTTTTCCGATTCGTTGTGCTCGGTATTTTAGATATCCATTGTAATTGGTGCTACCAGCAATAACGGTATCGCCTTTCTTTTTCTTTACTGGCTTGCTTTCTCCGGTAATAAATCCCACTTCTAAATGAGCTTCTCCCTGAATAATTTCCCCATCGACGGCAATTTTTTCTCCGGCACGACTAACGATAATATCTCCTTCGCGAATCTCGTCGATAGTCACCTTTTTTTCTTTTCCATTTTCTATTTTTGTGGCTTCTTTTGGAGTAATTTGGACAAGTCCTTGAATTGCTTCTTTGGTTTTTTCTTTGTTATTGAAATCAATAAATCGTCCGAGCTTTATGAAATAAATGACGAAGCTTGCAGATTCAAAATAAAGTAAGTCTAAAAAGCTAAGATCTCCTTTGGCGATTTGAATAAATCCATAAACACTATAAAGAAAGCTACTTATTACTCCAATGGTTACTAAAGTATCCATATTGGGAGTTTTGTGTAGTAGATTTTTGATCCCACTTTTTAAAATGTCTCTTCCGTAAATTAGAAAACAAATCGTAAAAAGAAGTAGGGCAGTGGCATAGGAGAGGGGATACTTCCCTGGATCAAGAAACGGAATGGCTGGAAGATGAAACATGTGTCCCATCGAAATATAGAAAAATACAACCGCTAAGATGGTAAAGATAATAAGTTTTTTTGTCTGTTGTTTTCTTCTTTGTTCGGACGATGTTCCTTCTTCTTCTCCTAAACTTTTAAATCCGGCTTTTTTAATCCATAATTCTATTTTCTTTTTGTCACAGATTGTATCGTCGTATTCGATTTTTGCTATGGCCATTACTAAATTGACTTCTACGGAATGAATTCCTTCTTGTTTTTTTAAATATTTTTCTAGTCCGGAAGAACAAGCACTACAGGTCATTCCATCAATTTTTAGTAAAATCGTCTTCATGCTATCTCCTTTCTTCGAGAAAAACACCCCATAGAAAGGTGTTTTATTTTCGAATTTTATTTTTCATGTTTTTCATTATTTTGTATGTTTTAAAAGCAAATTTATACAAAAGATAGAAAGGTTTGTTGACAATCAGATCAAATTCCCCAAGTAATTCTACGACTTCTCCGCCAAAATCTCGCTTGAAGGAGTAAAGTCCGTACAAAGGATTTTTTTCATCGAAAATTCCAGTAATACCATAAAAATTGTAACGGTCGTAGTTGTTTTCAACGGCGTATTTTAGCATTTCAAAGTGTAGGGTATAAGCCGACTGGAATTCCATAAATTCTTTGTAAGAACCTCCAACAAGTGACAATACTTCTCTTCCGTAGATTAGGAAAAGAATCCCACCTAATGTTAAAACTTCTCCGTGTTTTTCTTTTAGTTCTTGTATGTGTTTTTGATTTTTTTGAATTCTCTCGATTTCTTTTTCTGCCTCTTTTTGTTTTTGCAAATATTTTTTCTCGTTCATTTTCTCGGGTGCTTGTTGAAATTTCTTTTCGCGCTCTTCTTTCTCTTTTCGTAAAGCATTGATTTCTTGTTCTTGCTTTTGAATGCATTCTGTGGTATTTAATTCTGCTACTAAAATTTTTAATATTCCATCATCGTGAAGATAGCGATACATATTTTGATAGTAAGAAAGTGGTCGATCGATGAAATCTCTTCTATCGCCGGTATGTTGCATAATTTTTTTGAACATCGGCAATTCTTCTTCTCCTATCTCTCGCACCTTTATTTGTCCTCTTTCGTTCTTTCTTAAAATTTGTCTTGTTTTTGGATCCATGTGTTTCATGACTTCTTCTACGGTCGTATCTTTTGTTTTCGTAATAAATATCCATCTTGGTTGTAATGTCTCTTGCATTTTGTTAAATCCAAAATGACGGTATCCCAATTTAATTAAATTTTGATAGCAATCCTTATTGTTCTCTCCACCTTCTATAATTTCTCCTTCTAGGTTTCTTTGTTGATAGGAAACATAAGGATCTAATTTAATAAAAATTCCATTTTTTTCTTTCGCGTATTTTTTGATTTTTTCAGTAAAGAAAGATAAAAGTTCTAGATTGTGATAATCGATCAAAAAACCACGAGGGGCATAAAACATTTCTTTTTTGATGGGTGTTTTTTTGGATAGAAGGAGGGTTGCGGCGATGATTTTTTCTTTTTCTTTTACTCCGATATAGTGCTTTTTCCATCCATTTTCTTCTTTTAAATTCGCCCAGTTCTTGGTTTGATAAAAGGATGCTTGTGGATGATTTTGGGCAAATGTTTGGAATTCTTCTTCCTTTAATTCAGTAAATTTCATAGTACATTTCTCCTATTTTTCTTTTTAGCTAATTGTTTAATTCGATTTCGATAAAATGGAACTAGTTTTGTGAAAGCAAAGTAAAGAAGTGGTTTTCTAACATAATCGAATTCCCCGATAAACTCTACATAATCTCCTCCGAATTTTTTCTTAAATTCATGTAACCCGTAGAGGGGATCTTCTTTTGGAAGAGATCCGATCGTTCCAAATTGGTCGTAGATATCTACACGATCTTTATAATATTGAATGTGTTCGTAATAAGTTTTATAGTTGGCATAAGTTTCTGTTAAAATATTATGATTTCCGGCATATAGTACCCATGCTTTATTGCCATATTCGATAATAAAATGGGCATTGAGTAAGATGGTAGAACCGTATTCTTGTTTGTACTTTTTCCACTTTTCTTCCTCTTGTAGGATATGTTCTAGTTCTCTTTCCATTTCTTTTTTCTTGGTGTTTTGACTTTTGCTACGATTTTCTATTTTTTGTAATTCTTCTAATTTTTCTTCTAGCTCTTTCTTTTGGAATTCTTTTTTTTCTAACAGTTTGTCCAAATGTACTTTTCCTAGAAATAAATTACATTTATCCTGTGAGTGAAAAATATGATAAAGTGTTTTGTAGTATTGCTCGTTATGGGTAACAAAGTCTTTTCTATCTTCGGTAAGACGCATGAGGTGATAAAAGTCTGCGATGTCTTTTTCCTCTCCGATGGTAACTTCTACTTCGTATTCTTCTGCTTTTTTAATGCGTTGCTTTGTTGTTTTGGAAAAATGATCGTAAATTTCTTCTTTGGTTTGGTGATTATCGATTCGAAAAGAAAATCTCGGTTGCATTGTTTCGAATGCTTGGGTCCATCCTAGATGGCGAAATCCGATACTTTTCATTTGTTTTACAAAATGATTACGGTCGTAGGCAACTTCTTTTTCTTCTCCTTTCCAGTCGATACGTTTCACGATGATATCGGGGTCTATTTTTATAAAAATTGCCTTTCTTTTTTTAGCGAATTTATTTACTTCGTCGGTAAACGTTTTTAAAAGAGTAGTATTCTGATAGTCCAATACAAATCCGCGAGGTGCATAAAGATAGGTATATCCAAGGGGAAGTTTTTTTTCTAATAAAAGAGTCGCTGCGATGATTTTTCCCTCTTCTTCTAATGCTAAATAATGGGGTGTTAAGTGTTTTTCTTTTTGTGCGAATGTTCCCCAGTCATAGCTTTGTAAAAAATGACTTTTGGAAGAATTTTCTACAAAAGCATCGTATTCTTCTTTGGTTATGTTTTCTCTTGTTTTCATTTTTTCACATCCCTAATTCTATTATACCCATTTGTCTTAGAAAAGAAAAGAAAAATCACCAGAAAAGGTGATCTACATCATGTTATAACTATCGACTTGATAGTTTGTGGTATTGTCTCGAAATGGAGTTGGAAAGGATTGTTCTAGTCGATTTACTCGACTGTCTAATCTTCTAACTTCTCGTTCTAATCGAGTGACTCTATTTTCTAAATTCCGAATGGCTTGATTTTGATTTTGATTTTGATTCCAGTTGTTTGGATTCCAAGCAGGATTTAGAATAGGTGGAAAGTTTGGATTCATTCCAAATGCTTCCGGTTGTTGATTGTTCATGCATACTCCTCCTTTATTTATTTTATTATATGTGTTATAATTTCTTTTGGTGAATTTTATGCGTCTTAGAAATGTAAAAAATAAAGAAGAAATTTTAAAGCAGTCCAACATTTTAATTTTTGATGCGGAGCGTTATCGTGGAAAGTGGCAAAGTGCTTTTGAAAAAGTGCAGCCGATTCATTTGGAAATTGGAATGGGAAAAGGGCAGTTTATTATTGAAATGGCGAAGCAGAACCCACATATTAATTTTATCGGAATCGAGCGTTATGACAGTGTTATCGTAAGAGCTCTTACGAAAGTGGAGTATTTACCTAATTTGCGTTTGATTCGCGCCGATGCAAATCGTCTTCCTTCCTTTTTTGATCATGAAATTACACGGATTTATTTAAACTTTTCCGATCCTTGGCCTAAGAAGCGGCACTGGCTTCGACGTTTGACTAGTCCTCTTTTTTTAGAAAAATATGATCTTGTTTTTGCAGGAAATCCTCAGATTTGTCAGAAGACGGATAATGCGGATTTATTTCAGTATTCGTTACTTTCCCTTAGTCAACATGGATATATTTTAAAAGAGTTGTCTTTTGACTTAGAACATTCGATGATTCCTAATGTATTGACCGAGTATGAAGAACGCTTTTTAGAAATGGGTTGTCCTATTTATTATGTGATGGCGGAAAAATTAGAAACGAAGGATTCTTCCCTTTGATTTCTTTGGGATTTTCCTAATTTGGGACTTCCTATTTGACGAAAAGTTTGTTATAATGATAAAAGAGTAGGTGGAATATGAAAAAAATAGGTTGTTTACTCGTTTTACTTATCTTTATTAGTGGTTGCAGTGTTCAAAGAGTACAATATACTTCCTACATTGATACCATCTATCAAGTATTAGAAGAAAATATTACATTACATAATGTTTCTTTGGAAGGATACTATTATTATCTTCCGAAGGGAGCTTCTCTGTTAGAGAAAAGTGAAACGAATTCAATTATCCTTTATCAAGGAACGAAATTTTATTTGTATGTAGATGTCGTTTCGTATTTTCATCGCACAGATAACACTTTTGATATTCAAGAAGATAGTTATTATGCGAAGGAAATTAATTATGACGACAAATATGGATATTTGAAGATTACGAAATTTAATGGATATTATTTTGTAGAATATATGTATCATTATGCCAAAATAGAAGCATATGTCGAAGAAGAAAAAATTCATGATGCCATTTATCAAATGAGTGTCATTCTATCGAGTGTTCATTACCATGATAAGATTCTAGAAAGTTTGATAGGAAGTAATGTTATCAATTATAAAGAAGAAAATTTTGAAATTCTTGCACCAAAAGATTCTGTTAGTAGTTCCGAAGGTTATTTGGATTATGATTATGATCAGACTTACGAAGGATACGATGGAGAAATCAAGGATGAAGATTCGATTGAGATTTTAGAGGATGGGGAGAGATAGCCATGGGATTCTTAGAAAAGTTAAAAAATACATTTTTTGAAGAAGAATACGTTGAAGTAGAAGAAAAACCAAAAGAGAAGAAAAAAGAGAATAAAAAGGTAGAAGTGCCACTTCCAAAAGAAGAGGTGGAAGTTGCCATGAAAGTGGAACCGGTAAAAAAAGAAGAGGTTGCACCTCCTCGTGTGAAAAAAGAGGAGACGTTTATCGAAGAAGAAAAGGTGGAAAGACGGACCGAAAAATTTCATTATTTTGATGATGATGACTTTTTGGATTTCGAAGAAGAGGTTTATCAAAAACCAGTAACTCCTCCTAAAAGCGCACCTGCTTCTAAACCTTCTTTGGATACGCCAAAGTTATATGACAATCCTGCCTATGGGGCAAAAAAGACTTCTGTTTCTTCTTCTAGTAGCACACCTTATGGAAAGGCAAAAGATACGAAGTCTACGTTTCGGCCAACGCCAATTATTTCTCCTATTTATGGAATTTTAGATAAAAATTATACCAAGGAAGAAGTAATTGAAAAAAGAGAGATTAAACCAAGTAGCAGTTATGTTTCTAGAAAGAATGCGGATTTGGATTCTGTTCGGGAAAAAGCATTTGGTTCGATGATGAGTGATTTTGATCTTGTTCGACCAGGAGAAGAGCCTGTTGTTGCGGAAGAGGCATATGTCGAAGAAGAGGCAGAAGATAACTTATTATTCGATATGACCGATGTTAGCAAAACTCCATCTGTTGATAAAGTAACTTTACAAGATGCAGAGGAATATTTTCAAGATTTAGGTCTAGAATATAATGTAGACTACAAAGACGCCAAATTAGAAAAGGTAACTGGTAGAAGAGTTAGTAAAACTCCTAAACTAGACGAGATCGAAGAAGAAGATATTTCTCACGAAGAAGAAATTATTTTCCCGATGGAAGAGGAGAAGAAATCCAGAACGGATCAATCTCTAGAAGATAATTTATTTGATTTAATCGATTCGATGTACGAAGAAAAGGAGTGAGAAAGTGGAAGCATTTATGGCAGTTTTACCAGTGATACTTTATATTTTAGCGATTGTTTTGTTGGTTATTTTAATTATCTTAGGATTTCGTTTGATTGAAACTGTTGATCGGGCTAACGTTATTTTAAGTGATATTGAAAAGAAATCAAAATCGTTAAATGGCTTCTTTAGTGTCATTGATATGTTGACAGATACAGTATCTTTTATCAGTGATAATGTAGTAGATGGTATTGTTTCTGGAATATCAAAATTGTTCAGGGGAAAAGGTAAGAAAAATCGAAAGGAGATCGAAGAAGATGAGTAAAAAAGAGAGTTGTCAAGAGAAAAAAAGAGGAAGTGGACTTGGTAAATTTGCCCTTGGTGCATTAGTTGGTGCAGGACTTGGAATTTTATTTGCACCAGAAAAAGGAAGCGTCACTAGAAAACAATTAAAAGAAAAAATTGACGAGTTGTTGAAAAAAGCCAAAGAGATCGATATGGACGATGTTCGGATGCAATTAGAAGATAAAATCGAAGAAATCAAAGTGGAATTAGAAGATTTGGACAAAGAAAAGGTTTTGAAAATTGCGAAGAAAAAAGGAAACGATATTAAGAAAAAGGCGGAAGAACTTGTAAAATTAGCGGTAGAAAAAGGAACTCCTGTTTTGGAAAATGCAGCTCGTGAAGTTCGGGAAAAAGCGATTATTGTTGTTGGTGACGTATTAGAAAAATTAGAAGCCGCAGACGCAAAAGCAAAAAAATAATTGCCTTTTGTTTCATTATTTGTTAGAATAAAATTGTTATTTAACGAAGAAGGAATTTAGTAGATAGTAGTAAAAGAAGAAAGAGAGTTTTTGGTTGGTGAGAAAAAACCTTTTATACTATTGAATTACCATTCTGGAGTTAAAGCGGAGATGGTGTTTTTCCGTTATCAAGAAGAGTTAGAGATTTCTAAGAAGCAAGGTGGTACCACGAGTTTATTTCGTCCTTGTCGATTGGAAATCTTTTTTTGGAGGAATTTTTATGACATTAGTAGAAGATTTAAAATGGAGAGGACTTATCAAAGATATTTCTTCTATCGAATTAGAGAAAAAATTAAATGAAGGAGGACTTACTTTTTATATTGGTACAGATCCAACGGCAGATAGTCTTCATATTGGCCATCTTTCTAGTTTTTTGATTTCCAAAAGATTAAAAGAGGCGGGACATAATCCTATTTTATTAATCGGAGGAGCAACCGGTAGAATTGGAGATCCACGTCCTACGGCGGAACGTGAGATGAAAAGCTACGAAGAAATTGATGCGAATATCGAGAAATTGACGGAACAAGTAAAGTCTTTATTTGGGTTTGAAGTAGTCAATAACTATACTTGGTCGAAAGATATTAATTTTATTGATTTTTTAAGGGACTATGGAAAATTTTTCAACGTTAATTATATGCTAGATAAAGATATTATTCGAAGAAGATTGGAAACCGGAATTACTTATACGGAATTTTCTTATATGATTATGCAAGCGTTAGATTTTTTATGGTTGTATGAAAATAAAAATTGTACGATGCAAGTAGCAGGTAGCGACCAATGGGGAAATATTACTGCGGGAATCGATTTAATTCGAAAAAAGACCGGAAAAGAAGTATATGGCTTTACGATGCCTTTGGTTACGACGAAGGATGGTACGAAGTTTGGAAAGAGCGAAGGAAATGCTTTATGGTTGGATAAGAATAAGACAAGTCCTTATGAGTTGTACCAATACTTAATCAATGTCGAAGACGAGATGGTTATTGATTACTTGAAAATTTTTACCTTTTTGTCTAAGGAAGAAATAGAGCGCCTTGAAAAATCTAATCAAGAAAATCCTCATTTACGGGAAGCTCATCAAGCTTTAGCAAGAGAAGTCATTACTTTTTTACATGGTGAAGAAGAGTATCAAAATGCATTACGAATTGCCAATGCGTTGTTCTATGGGGATGTAGGTGGCTTAAGTGCCCAAGAGATCAAAGTTGCTTTTCGAGGGGTTCCAAGTTTTTCTCTTGCGGGTGATAAAAATATTGTTGACGTTTTAGTTAACAGTAAAATTTGTGCTAGTAAAAGAGAAGCAAGAGAGTTATTAGAGAGCGGAAGTATCTCTGTAAACGGGGAAAAGGCAACGGATTCTGCGTTTGTCATTACGAAAAAGGATGCTTTGGAAGAGACTTATACGATTATTCGTCGTGGTAAAAAGAAATATTATTTAGGGATGTGGTCATAGTGAAGAAAGAGGCAGTGGATGCTCTTAAGTATAAAAAGATTTTTCGAATTGTTTTAATTGTTTGTGCGGTTATTATAGCGGTAGAAGCTTGTCTATTTGTATATATGAAATATCAGCAGGAGGCTAATTCCGTTTATTATGATGCCTTTCAAATGGTTAGAAAAGATGGAGATGATTATGTAGCCGTTGGAAGTAGTGATTTTAAAAGAAGCAAGAAATATGATTATACCAATGGAGTAGAAAAGGGAAAATTAGTAAAATACGATAAAGATAAACAACTTTTGTTAGAGGTTCAATATGATAAGGGACTCGCTTCTACTTTTACTTCGGTTCTTGTTGTAGAGGATGGTTACATTGTAACAGGAAGCGGAGCATATGATGAGTATCAACAAGAAAATAATTTACGAGATGCTTTTTTGATCAAGTATGATAAGTCCGGAAATAAAGTTTGGGAAAAATTTTATGGAGTTCTTAGTAACACTCGTTTCAATCAAGCCATTTTAGTGGAAGATGGAATCATTGTGATCGGACAAAGTATTTATGAAAATATGGAAATTGGAAATCATACTACCGGTGGGGGAGTTATCGTAAAATATGATTTTGACGGAAATGAAATATGGCACAATAATCATGGAGGAAATAAGTCTGGTAACTTCCTTGGTATCGTTGAGGTAGAAGGGGACTTTTATGTCGTTGGAAAAGACGCGAAAGATACTGGAAATTTGATTAAGTTTAATAAAGACGGAGAGTATGTTTGGCATAAAAATTATAGCTATACGGACAGTACTGGTTTTCAAGATATTGTTTATTATGATGATCAACTTTATGTCGTAGGTAGTAAAAAGATCTTAGAAGACGAGGATAGTGAAGATAGAACGACAGATAATACGGATGCAGTTATTGTTGTTTATGATTTAAAAGGAAATGTAAAAGATGAAGTAATGTTTGGTGGAAGCAAAATGGAGAGGTTTACTGGAATTGAAGAGTTAGATGGAAATCTTTATTTGATTGGAATTACGAATTCTCCAGATTCTCCTCTTTCAGTTACGGTTAACGAGGAAAATGAAGCATTTACTTCAGGATTCTTCTTATCCTATGACAAAGATTTGAAATTGGTAGATTCTCAAGTACTTGGAGGAGAAAATAACGATGTATTAACCGAGATGACGGTTGCAGGCGATGATTTATTGATTTCGGGATATTCCAATAGTAGCGATGGAGTGCTTTCAGGACTTCGTCATAATGGAAAAGATTATTATGCAAGAATTGTTTTGATGAGAGATCTTGGTTCTGTTTGGTCTGCCGAATCTATTCAGTAAAACTAGATGAAAATAATAAGAAGTCCCTTTTCTTATATTCAAGAAGGGACTTCTTTTTTTAATTAGAAATTTGTTTGCACAAAAAAATCCACGAAATGTGGATCTTTTTTTATCTGTTGTAGAATTCAACGATTAATGCTTCATCGATGTCAGCGTTTAGTTCGCTTCTTTCAGGAAGTCTTACAAATTTTCCTTCCATTTTATTTTCATCGAATGTAACATATTCTACACGGTTTGTTACGTTTTGTAAGCTTGCAAGAGCTGCTTTATGATCTTTTGAGTTTTCTTTTAAAGC
This sequence comes from uncultured Bacilli bacterium, assembly GCA_944332535.1. Lineage (GTDB taxonomy): Bacteria > Bacillota_I > Bacilli_A > RF39 > UBA660 > MGBC162581. The sequence goes on along the minus strand of CALVKE010000003.1, from coordinate 6,752 downwards.
AATAGTAGATCCTACTTTTACACGGTAAGAAGGAATATCTACTTTTTTTCCGTTTACTGTGATATGTCCATGGTTTACTAACTGACGTGCAGCACGACGAGTTGGAGCAAATCCTAAACGATATACTAGATTGTCTAATCTGCTTTCTAGTAATTTTAAGAAGTTGTCACCATGTACTCCTTGTAATTTTCCAGCTTCTTCAAATGTTTTACGGAATTGTCTTTCATTTAATCCGTACATAAAACGAACCTTTTGCTTTTCCTTTAATTGTACTCCGTAGTTTGATAATTTGCTACGTCTTTCTTGTCCGTGTTGACCAGGTCCATAAGGACGTCTTGCCAATTCTTTTCCGGTTTCAGAAATAGAAAAACCAACTCTTCTTGCTTGTTTGTAACTTGGCCCTGTGTATCTTGCCATTTTTACATCCTCCTATCTTTTCATATCCTTGAGGCGTTATTGGTAAAACTTTAGGGAGTTTTTCTCTCAGGCGTTCCCTTAAACAGCCAAGCTACTAACCCTTTAAAAAACACATTAAAGCCCTCCAATAAGTGCTGTTTCAAGTAATATGCGTTACTATTATTGCATAAAAATTTCCATCTGTCAAACAAATTTTACGAAAATGATAGAATTTCATTTTACTTCTTGCTACTTTTTGTTGTATAATGTTCTTAGTAAGAATAGAAGAGGTGAAGATATGAATGGTGTTTCCTTATTGATTGCAACCTGTATTATTTTATCTATCGTTTTAGTTGCCATTACTTTAACACTCATTCACAGAAGACGTATTCAGAAATTAAAAGAAGAGATTGCTTCTTTGGATAAAGAAAAAAATTTAATTGTGTCTATGCCGATTATGTCGGAATTAACGAAAGTGGAAGCCATTTTGAAAAATGAGAAATTGGAAGAGAAATATCGCGAATGGCAAAAGCGATTTTATCGTATTAAGGACGAGAGAATTCCAGAAATTACCGATATGATTATCGAGTTGGATCTTCTTTCTGGAACGAAAGATAGACAAGGGTTAGAACTTCGTCTTGCCAAAACAGAGATTGAAGTTTATAAGGCACGGGAATCGGTCGATGAATTAATGGAAGAAATTAAGGAAGTAACTCTTAGTGAAGAGAAATATCGTAGTATCATCACGAAGTTAAAGAATAAATATCGTGGGTTTGTTCAAGAATTTCAACTTCATAAGGCCGATTATGAAGAAATGGAAACCATTATTGAGTTGCAGTTAGAAAATATTGAAAAGAGGTTTCAAGATTTTGAAACATCTATGGAAAATAATGAATACGATGAAGTAGTGCATATTGTTAAAGCTTTGGATGCAATGATTGATCATATGTCTATTATTATTGTAGAAATTCCTAATTTGTTACTGATGTCTAAGATGTTGATTCCAAAGAGGATAGAGGAGATTGAACATATTTATCAAGATATGACAGAAAACGGATACTCTTTAGAATATTTAAAAATCGACTATAATATGAAAGAGAGTAAAAAGCATTTAAAAGATATTTTAGACCGAATCAAAGTATTAAATTTGGAAGACTGTATGTTTGAGTTAAAAACGATGTTGGACTACTTAGATGGTATTTTTAATGACTTTGAAAAAGAAAAGTTATGTCGTAAGTTATACGATGAAGTAAACAGTGATTTTGAGCATCGTCTTCGTAAGACGAATCGTATTGTAAAAGATATATATGATCAATTGGATGATATTAAGAGTATGTATCATTTAAAGAGTAAAGATATTCAAGAGTTAGATAAAGTAAAACTTCGATTAGAAAAATTGAATTCTGATTATGAAGAAATTTTGGAGAAAGCTACTTCTGTGAAGCTTGCTTATTCGAAGTTAGTAAAAGATATTGAAGAATTATCTGGTTCTTTGACGGAAATTGAGGAAGATTTGGATATTGCTTTAAAAAATCTTGGTAGTATGTACGATGATGAAGTGCGTGCTAGAGATCAATTGGAAGAAATCGAAGATTTACTGCGGCAATGTAAAATACGAATTCGCATGTATAAACTTCCAATTATTCATAATCATTATTTTATTGAGTTGAGTGAGGCTAATGATGCTATTTTAGAAATTGTCAAAGAGTTGGACAAGAAACCAATTATGATTAAAGTATTAAATACTCGTGTCGATACAGCGCGAGATCTTGTTTTAAAGCTTTATAATACGACGACTGATATGATTAAAAAAGCTAAATTGGCAGAAGAGTCCATTGTTTATGGAAATCGTTATCGTAGTTTATCCCCAGAGTTGGATTATGCTTTGTCTAATGCCGAAGATTTGTTCCAAAAAGGAATGTATCAAGAGGCTTTGGATGTCAGCGTCGAAGCAATTGAAGCAATCGATCAACAAGTGCATAAAAAATTATCTAGAGTTTCTTAATAAAAAAATATGCTATTTTAAGTGGTAGCATATTTTTGTTGTCTTTTAGAAAGAATATTGTTGTAGGTATTCTTCTAAGCATAAGTTTTCTTGATAGATGATTTGTGCGGCTTCTTTTCCTACATAGCGGTAGTGCCATGCTTCGTAATGAATTTTAGTGATTTCTTCTTTGTCTTTTGGATACCTTAGAATAAAGCCGTAGTGATGAGCATTGTCTTTTAACCAATTCCAGATTTTTTTATTTTGCGCGTAATTTCCATATTCGGAAAAATCGATAGCAAGTCCTGTTTCGTGTTCCGAATGACCAGGGAGTTGAACGATTTCTGTTGCCTTTTCGTAGGCCTCTTCAAAGGTAAGTCCTTTTTTGGTATATTCTTGTATTTTGTTTTCGAGGATGGATTCTTGTTGTTCTCTTGAGCGGTAAGCGTTATTTATTGTCAACTCAATTCCCTCTTGCCGTGCTTTCTTCTGCATTTCTTCTAATTCTTCTACTAGTACGTTTGAAAGGTATACCGTTTGATATTCTACTATTTTGGCGTTAAAATTATCTGGAAGTGCAAACTCTTCATTCACTAATACCAAAGGGGAAAAGACTTCTTCTTGTTTTTCTTCTTGCGTTATTGGCTTTGCTTCCTGTTTTATGGAAGGGGAGGTACTTAAGTAGAAGTAACTAATAAGCCCAATCGCTAAAAGTAAGAGTAGTCCACCTTTTTTTCGCTTTTTCTTATTTCTTTTCTTCATTGTCTTCCTCCATCTTTAGGGAAAGTAATCATTTTAAAGTTATTTTGTTTTAGTATATCATAATCATAGTAGATTTTCCATTTGTTTCTCTTATTACTTTATGTTATAATAAGGTAGAATTTTTTTGTTCAAGTGGAGAGAAGGGATTATTTTGATATATTTAGATTATTCTGCTACAACGCCAGTTCTTCCCGAAGTTTTAGAAAGTTTTCAACAAGCGGTGATTCGTTTTCCAGGAAATGCGAATTCTTTGCATAAATTAGGAATGGAATCTAGAAAATTGATGCAACAAGCGGAAAAGCAAGTGGCCGTCTTATGTCACGTTAAAGAAGAAGAAGTAATTTTTACTAGTAGTGCCAGTGAAGCGAATAATATGGCTTTAAAAGGAGTTTTAGAAAGTTACCAAAATCGAGGAAAACATATTATTACGACAAAATTAGAACATTCTAGTATTTTAGAAACTTGCGATTATTTAGAAACGTTAGGTTATGAAGTCAGTTATGTTTCTGTTTTAGAAAATGGACAAGTGAATTTAGAAGAGCTCGCTTCACTTATTCGAAAAGATACGGTATTAATTAGTATTCATCATGTAAATAGTGAAGTTGGAGTAGTTCAAAACATTACCTCGATCGCTTCCTTTTTAAAGACCAATTATCCACGAATCTTTTTCCATGTGGATGGAACACAAAGTGTTGGAAAAATTCCGATTGATTTAGAAAATATCGACTTGTTTACATTTTCGGCCCATAAAATTTATGGACTAAAAGGAATTGCTTGTTTGATTAAGAAAAAAAATGTGAATATGATCCCTCTTATTCATGGTGGAAAAAGTCAGACAGAATATCGAAGTGGAACGCCAGCGGTTGCTCTTATGGTTTCTTTGGCAAAAGCTTTGCGTCTTGCATTAGAAGAGTTGGAATCTCGTTTTTCTTATGTTTCCTCTTTGAATAAAACGTTACGAGAATGCTTGGTGAACATTCCAGGTGTTATTATTAACTCTCCAGAAGATGCTGTTCCTCATATTTTAAACATTAGCGTTTCTTCGGTGAAGCCGGAAGTGATGCTTCATGCTTTGGAAGAGTACGATATCTATATTTCTACGAAAACAGCATGCAGTAAAGACAATAGTGATTCTGCTAGTCTTCTTGCGATGGGAAAACCTCATTCCGTTTCCGGATTTTCTCTTCGCATCAGCTTATCTTATCAAACGACACAAAAAGAGATTCAAGACTTTTTAAAAATATTTGAAAAGACAGTTTCTCATTTTCAAAATGAACTGAAAAAATAAAAGAAAGTAGGGAAAAATATGAACCGAGTTATTTTAATCAAATACGGAGAGTTGACAACCAAAAAAGGAAACCGCAAATTTTTTATTCAAACACTTTATCAAAATATTCAAAAAAAATTAGCGGGTTTTAACGTAGAAATTACCCAAGATCTTTCCCGTATGTATATTGAAAAAAAAAAAAAAGATCTTTCTTTGATTTTAAAAAAAGTACAGGAAGTTTTTGGTATTCATACTTTTCAAGTTGCTGTTAAAATTAAAAGTGAACAAGAAGAAATTAAAAAAACTTGTCTTTCGTTATTAAAAAATCAAAAGTTTTCTACTTTTAAAGTGGAAACCAAAAGAAGCGATAAATCCTTTCCTATTCCTAGTATGGAGTTTTCGAAGCAAATCGGAGGATTGTTATTAAAGTCGATCGATGGTATTCAAGTAGATGTACATCAACCAGAAGTTTTGGTACGAATTGAAATTTTACCAGAATATACTTATGTTTATACCGATCAATATACAGGACTTGGTGGCTATCCCGTTGGAACACAAGGAAAAGGATTATTGATGTTAAGTGGTGGAATCGATTCTCCTGTTGCTGGTTACTTATCGTTAAAAAGAGGAATTCAAGTTGATTGTGTTTATTTTGAAGCAATTCCTCATACTTCGTTGGAAGCACGAGAAAAAGTAATTTCTTTAACGAGAAAACTTGTAAAATATCGAAGCAAAATTTCTTTACATATTGTTCCATTTACCAAAATTCAAGAGGCGATTTATCAAAATTGTGATCCGGATTATATGATTACCATTATGCGACGAATGATGTATAGAATCATGGATCGTTTAGCAAAACAAAAAAATGCGCTTGTTATTATTAATGGAGAAAGTATTGGACAAGTGGCAAGTCAAACATTAAATAGTATGGCCGTAATCAATGCTGTTACGAATATGCCAGTGATTCGTCCGGTTGCTTGTTTAGATAAATTAGAAATTATTGATATTGCTAAAAAAATTGATACTTATGATATTAGTATTTTACCATATGAGGATTGTTGCACGGTATTTGTTCCAAAACATCCAGTAATTCATCCAACGATGGAAGCATGTTTAAAAAACGAAGAAAAATTGGATTATGAATCTTTAATCGAAGAGACACTTCGAGAAGTATTTACTCTTTCTATTGAAGAGGAAGAAGAAACGTTTGCCGAAGATTTATTTTAGGAAAAAATTACCAGATAATTTCTAGTATGAAAAGTTCATTTTTTCACAATCTATAAATGTATAGGAGGTGAAACAGATGAACAACAACACTAACTCAATGAAAATGCGTGTTCCAGGTGCTAAACAAGCTATCGATAAAATGAAATACGAAATCGCTAATGAATTCGGTGTTAATTTAGGACCAGATGCTACTAGCCGTGCAAACGGAAGCGTTGGTGGTGAAATCACTAGACGTTTAGTACAAAACGGAATGAACAACATTTCTTCAAGTTATTCTAACCAAAATAGATAATGAAAGCTAAAAAGGAACGAATCTTTTGTTCCTTTTTTTGTGGTTTATGATAAAGAGAGAAATTGGCGTCAAGTAAAAATTATACCGTATTTTATAGAAAAAGGATTTGTACTTTTGAAAAAATTTTACTATAATGTAAGTAGAATAATAGGTAGGCAACTATAGTGAAATGAGCCTTTTTATTTTTAAAAGTAGTGGGAGGGGTATTGAATGGAGAAAAAGCAAAAGAGGCAAGTAGCAAAGATTACTGTATTTATTACAAGTATTTTGTGATATTCATAAGTATCACTTATGCACTTGTTAATGTAACAGTTTCAGGTACGAAACGGCAAGTGATTACCGCAGGGGATTTGAGCTTGATATTGGAAGAGAATGAAAATAATTTAACAATTGAAAATGCTTTTCCACTTGCAGATGAAGTGGGAATGATTCAGGAGGATGTTTTTACTTTTCGACTAATTAATAATAGTCCAATGGAAGTTGGTTATATTTTAAAATTAGTGGATATTACAACCGGAGGAAATAAATTATCGACTAGTGATGTTAAGTACTATTTAACGAAAGATGGGAAAGGAACGCCAGCTTTACTTTCTGAACTAGAAGATGGGGTTGTGGATTCCGGATTGATTAAGGGAAATCAAGTGATTCATTATTCCCTTCGCTTATGGCTTCGATATGATATAACCGATGATACTATGGTTGTTGGGAAAAATTTAAGTTATCGAATTGATGTAGACGTAGTTCAGAATGAACCGGAAGAAGGTTATGTGGATGGAAGGGGCGCCAATATTCCGGAGTTAGCAAGTGGAATGATCCCGGTTACT
>CALVKE010000002.1 GCA_944332535.1 uncultured Bacilli bacterium | reverse complement strand
AATGACATAGATTAAAAGAAGACTTGCAATACCCCATACGATACTCATTTCTAAAGATGCATATTTTCCAAAAGAATATTTCATATCAGAGTAGTCCCAAAAGGTTATGTGGAATAGTATTTCAATTAAATTTCCTCCGATCCATTCAATAAAAGAGAGAAATACTGCTCCAATTAGAAAAGTGATAAAAAACTTACTTACTTTTGAAAGCGTGAATTTTTTTTCTAAAAATCGAAAACTAAAAAGAATGATTAGAGCACCAATTCCATAAATGGGAGTCCAAAAACCGTAAAGAATGCCGCTTGCGTGTTCGGGGAATAATATTTTTTCTAATAAATGACCTAAAATAGCATATAAAAAGAATAGGTTACTGTAATAATACATAATAATCACCATTCTTAGGATTCCTCATTCTAGTGGAATTTATGTAATTTTCTTGTGGTTTTATAAAATTTGTATTATAATTTAAAGGAAGGATGGTAATATGGAGAAAAGACAAAAGTTGCCTGGCCATGTTGGAATCATTATGGATGGAAATGGTAGATGGGCACAAGAAAGAGGACTTTCTCGTAGTTTAGGACATAAAGCTGGTAGTGAAAATTTAAAAAGTCTTTGTACGCATATATTTGATCTTGGAATTCCGATTCTTTCGGTGTTTGCATTTTCTACGGAAAACTTTAAAAGAGATGCCGCAGAAGTACAATATTTGATGCAGCTTTTTGTTAAAATGTTCGAGAAGGAATTTACTTTTTTGAAAGAAAAAGATGTTCGTGTGTTATTTTCAGGAAGAAGAGAGAACTTGCCAAAAGAAGTATTGCGAGTGATGGATCGTTTGGTAGAAGAAACGGCAAATGGAAGCAATGGAATCTTTCATATTTGCTTAAATTATGGAGGACAGACAGAGATTTTGGATTTGTGTCGTAAAATTTCAGAGAAGGTAGAAGCAAAAGAGATATCTTCCAAGGATATTGATTTTTCCCTTGTTCGGGCGAACTTGTATCAGGATTTACCGGATTTGGATTTGGTCATTCGTACCAGTGGCGAACAGAGAATTAGTAATTTTATGCTTTATCAAAGTGCTTATGCGGAATATTATTTTCCAAAGGTTTATTTCCCAGATTTTGATGCAGAGCAGTTTGACCTTGCCATTGAGGAATTTCAAAAGAGAACACGAAAATTTGGAGGGACGAAATGAAAACGCGTGTTATTAGTGCTATTTGTATGATTGCAATTTTACTTCCTCTTTTAATTGTCGGAGGAGAGTTATTTGCCTTTTTAGTGGGAGTTATTGGGTGTTTTGCTTTACGAGAGCTACTTCAATTATTTAAGAAAGAGAAGAATCTTCCTTTTTTAACGGAAGTACTTGCTTATCTTACCGTACTTTATTTAATTTGGCAGAACTATGATTCAAATACCCTGATTTTTTCTTTGGATTACCGTGTATTAGTATTGCTGCTTTTTATCTTTTTTGTACCGACGGTATTGCTTTCGGATAATAAAAAGTATTCGTTTCAAGATGGATTATCCCTTCTTGGTTCTACACTTTTGATCGGATTTGCTTTTCATTTGTTCATTGTGATTCGTAATTATTCTTTAAATACTTTTATTTATTTGATTTTAATTACGACCATGACGGATACGTTTGCCTTACTTACGGGAATGTGGATTGGAAAAACCAAATTATGTCCTGCCATTTCTCCTAAGAAGACAGTAGAAGGGTTAATTGGGGGAACTTTTATGGGGTCTTTCCTTGCTATTTTATTTTATTTGACCGTAATTGATGCCGCGGTTCCTTTCCATTATCTCTTGATTGTAACAGTTACTTTATCGCTCGTTGGTCAATTAGGAGACTTGGTATTTTCTCAAATTAAAAGATATTATAATGTAAAAGATTTTTCGAACTTGATTCCAGGACATGGTGGAATTTTGGACCGATTAGATAGTATTATTTTTGTGGTGATGATGTATACAATGTTTATTTCGATTATTTAAGGAGGATCTATGGTTACATTAATTTACTTTATTTTGATTTTAGGAGTCATTGTTTTAGTTCATGAGTTTGGACATTTCTTATTTGCGAAAATCTTTCATATATATGTTTATGAATTTTCGATTGGAATGGGTCCTAAGATTTTTGGAAAGCGTCGGAAGAATAAAAATGATGAGACAGAATATTGTATTCGGGCAATTCCGATTGGTGGATTTGTATCGTTAGCAGGGGAAGAAGTAGATGATGATACGGAAGTTCCAAAGGAGCGCAAGTTATTTGCGAAAAAGCCGTGGCAAAGGTTTCTCGTTATGTTCTTTGGAGCGGGATTTAACTTTATTTTTGCCAGTTTATTGCTTTTTATGATCGCGCTTATTTGGGGCGCTCCTGATACGACGAGTCGTTTTACTGAAGTGGAAGTGGGTCTTCCTGCATACGAAGCGGGTCTTCGAGATGGGGATATTGTTACCTCTGTCAACGGAAAAAAAGTTTCTACTTTAGATGATTTAGCGATTTATATGCAGCTTGCGGATAAAACGAAGGCAATTGAAATTGGAGTGGAGCGAAATGGAGAAGAACAAATTTTCTCTGTAGTTCCAGAAAAACAAGAGATAGATGGAGAAACAACTTATAAAATCGGAGTTTTAATGGGAAGTACAGAGACAAAAAGAGGACTTGGAGAATCCATTCATTATATGTTTGTTAAGACCGGTTCTTTGTTTAAACAAATGTTTATTACCATTAAAGGATTGTTTACCGGTGGTATTGGAATTAATCAATTAAGTGGTCCGGTTGGAATATTCTCTATTGTAGGAGAACAAAGACAGACAGGATTTGAGAATGTATTATATTTAGTTGCTTTGCTTAGTGTTAACGTTGGTGTTATTAACTTGCTTCCTTTACCTGCTTTTGATGGAGGACGTATTTTGTTTTTACTTATTGAAAAAATAAAAGGAAGTCCAGTAAATGCCAAAACAGAAAATATTATTCATTCCATTGGATTTTTACTTCTTATGTTATTGATGATCTATATTACATTCAATGATATTTTTCGATTATTTTAAGGAAATGTATTTTCATTTCCTTTTTTGTTTGTTATAATCAATAATAGTAAAGGAGAGAGTCGCGATGGATTTTCGAAAATTGTTAGAGAATAAAATGTTTATGATATTAATGGGAAC
>CALVKE010000001.1 GCA_944332535.1 uncultured Bacilli bacterium | reverse complement strand
TTACGACGCTCGCATCCAATGGAAAGCGGCTAAAGCCCCATTTATTAAAAGAAGTCCATCAAGCAACGAATACCGAAGAAATAGGACCACTAGAAATGTCCGTGGAACCGGTAATTCTAAATACCGTAACGACAAAGCAAGAGTATTTAGATCGTGTACAACAGGGAATGATTGCCGTAATTGATCATGGAACAGGAAAAAATGTGATGGGAAAAGTAACAGAACCGGCTGGAAAAACAGGAACGAGCGAAAGTTTCTTAGATACCAACGGCGATGGAGTCATTGATACCGAGACGGTAAGTAATGCTTTTGTCGGATATGCTCCTTACTCCAATCCTGAAATGAGTATTACCGTAACTAGTCCTGATGTAGAAGATCCCAATACCAGTATTTCTTTTCATAGTTATGTAAATCGTCGAATCGCAAGAGAGATTTCTAATCTTTATTTTAATGTTTCTTGACGCTTGACAAAACTTTACACCAAAACAAATGTTTCCCGGTTTACAATTAGTATAACGCTATAGTATGATACAGTTAGAAAAGACAATTTTCAAAAGAAGAAAAATCATTAAAGAGGGAAAGACATGCATATTAGCGTATTATTAGAAGAGACAATTGAAGCTTTGAACGTCCAAGAAAACGGTATCTACGTCGATGCAACACTTGGATATGGAGGACATTCTTCTGAAATTTTAAAGAGATTAAAAACAGGACATTTATATGCTTTTGACCAAGATAGAATGGCAATCGAAGCAAGTAAACTTCGTCTTTCTGCTATTTCTTCTCACTTTACGATTATCAAAAGTAATTTCAAAGAAATGAAGATAAAATTAGAGAAAGAAGGAATTACTGAAGTCGATGGAATTGTCTTTGATTTAGGAGTTTCTTCTCCGCAATTAGATGAAGATTTTCGAGGATTTAGTTATCATAAGGATGCACCGCTAGACATGCGAATGGATTTAGATCAGAGTTTTTCTGCTTATGACGTAGTAAATAGTTATTCGGAAGAAGACTTAGCAAGAATTATTTTTGCCTACGGGGAAGAGAAATACGCCAAAAGCATTGCTCACCATATCTTGATAGCAAGAGCAAAAAAACCGATAGAAACTACTCTCGAATTAGTAGAAATTATTAAAGAAAGCATGCCAGAAAAAGCTAAACGGGAAAAACATCCGGCTCGCAAAACCTTTCAAGCGATTCGTATCGAAGTCAATCAAGAGTTAGCAATTTTAGAAGATAGTATAAAAGATGCCCTTTCTCTTTTAAAAGTCGGAGGAAGATGCGCCGTCATCACATTTCATTCACTAGAAGATAAGATTGTAAAAAAAGTATTTAAAGAATATTCGGAAATTGCCGAAGTCGTAAAAGGACTTCCCTTTATTCCAGAAGAATATCTTCCGTCGTATCAATTAGTAAATCGAAAGAAAACGACAGCAACAGAAGAAGAATTAAAAAATAATCCTCGCGCAAGAAGCGCCACACTTCGCGTAATTGAGCGAGTAAAATAAAAAAGGAGGGATACCATTTGAAAAAAGTAAAGAAACGTTTAAAAATGAGTCGATTTGAGAGACTTTTATATGCTTTTACCTTTTTGCTTTTGGTAATGACTCCTTTGACGATTATTTTTTCTCAAGCGACGCTTTCCAAAGTAAACTATGAAGTGGAAAAAGTAAAAAAACAAATTCAAACACAAGAAAAGAAAAATGAAAGCTTGGAGATGAAGATCGACGAGTTAGCTTCCTTAGACAAAATACAAGAGGTTGCAAAAGAGCAAGGTTTAAGCTATAATAGTGATAGATTTAAATCGATAGTAGAGGGAAGTGAAGAAAATGAAGAAGAAGGCAAGAAATGATATTAAATTCAACAATTTAGTGTATTTCTTAGCCCTTTTTTTATTTTTAGTGCTGGCTGGAAGATGTGCTTATCTATCTCTTAGCAGTGAAGTGGATGGAATCAACTTAAAAGAATTTGCCAGTCGAAGAACGACGCGAAAAGAAACGATTGCTGCAAAGCGTGGTACTATTTATGATGTTAATGGAAAAGCCCTTGCTCAAAACGTCTATTCTTATACGTTGATTGCGTATCTTTCTTCTTCTAGGGGAGAAGGAAATTATGTAACCGAAAAAGAAAAGACAGCCGAAGCCTTGGCTCCTATTCTAAATATGGACAAAGAAAGTATTTTAAAATTATTAAATAAAAATGTTTATCAAACAGAATTTGGTACCAAAGGAAAAGGACTAACAGAATTAACCAAAGAAAAAATAGAGTCTTTGAATTTAGATGGAATTGACTTTATAGAAGATCAGAAAAGATATTATCCAAATCATGACTTTTTATCTTATACATTAGGGTATGCAAAAAATGACGAGGATGGAAACATTGTAGGAGAACTGGGATTAGAAGCTCTTTATAATAAAGAATTAACTGGAACAGATGGATTTCGTATTTATCAAAAAGACTTAAAAGGATATAAGATTGCAGGAACTTCAGAAGTCGTACAAGAAGCAGAAAATGGGTATGATATTTATTTAACAATTGATGCAGATATTCAACTAAGAGTAGAAGAAAGTATTAAGAAGGTCGCGGAACAATACAATTTTGAACAAATTAATATTGTCGTAGCGGAAGCAAAAACAGGAAAAATTCTAGCAATTAGTACGTATCCATCGTTTGATCCAAATATTCGAAATATTACGAATTATTTAGATCCAAATGTGAGCGTTGCTTTTGAACCAGGTTCTACCATGAAGATTTTCTCTTACATGGCAGTAATGGAGGCAGGAAAATATAATGGAGAGGAAACCTTCCATTCGGGAACTTATACCACCAAGGACGGAACCGAGCTTGGTGATTGGAAGCGAGAAGGATGGGGAGATATTACTTATGATAAAGGATTTGCACTATCTAGTAATGTTGGAGTAGTCAATTTAATTAGTAAATATCTTAGCCGAGAAGAGTTGCTTAGTTTCTATCAGAAACTAGGATTTGGTTCAAAGACAGGAATAGAGTTAGCCAACGAAGTAAGTGGTAAATTGGACTTTAAATATGAAACAGAAGTATTAAATGCTGGATTCGGACAAGGAATTATGACTACCTCTATTCAAAATGTAAAGGCCTTAACGACCCTTGCG